>NZ_CATXCO010000057.1:0-11703 GCF_958366745.1 uncultured Romboutsia sp. | reverse complement strand
AACAGAAAATGCTATATTAGCCGCAATAAAAGCAAAGGGAATTACAAAAATATACAATGCGGCCAGAGAACCTGAAATAGAAGATTTAGCAAAATTTTTAAATGCTATGGGAGCAAAAATAAATGGAGCAGGAACTAGTTATATAGAGATTGAGGGCGTTAATAGGTTAAATGAAGTTGAATATGAAGTTATACCAGATAGAATTGCTATAGGAACATATATGATTGCAAGTGCCATAACTGGTGGCACTTTAGAAGTAGATAAGGTAGTGCAAGATCATATGGAACCTATATGTGATAAGCTAAGAATAGCTGGATGTGATATAAAATATACTGAGAAGGGGTTAATTTTAGTAGCACCTAAAAAAATAAAAGCTGTAGACTTAGTAAAAACTTGTCCTCATCCAGGATTCCCAACTGATATGCAATCTCAACTTATGGCACTTATGACATTGTCAGATGGTGTGAGTGTATTTCATGAGACTATTTTTGAAAATAGGTTTATGCATTGTGCAGAACTTATTAGAATGGGAGCTAATATAAAATATATAACAGAAAATATATGCATGGTAAATGGAGTAGAAAAACTACACGGTGCAAGAGTTAAATCTCCTGATTTAAGGGGAGGAGCATCTTTAGTATTAGCAGCACTAGCAGCCGATGGTAAAAGTGAAATCAGTGATATATATCATATAGAAAGAGGATATGAAAACTTTGAAAATGTATTAAGAAGTCTTGGTGCAGATATAATTAAATTAAAAGATGAATAAAGGCCTTAAGGCCTTTTTATATTTAATAAAGAAATTTTAGATTATCAAGTAAAGTAATAAATTTATAAGTTAAAAAATAATATAAATTAAGATATATGTAGGAGATAGCACTACAAAAGTTGTATTTATATATAAAATACAGATTAAGAGGGGTACATAGATGAAAAAAAATAAAAAAAGGATAAACACTAGTAAAGTAGTTATTATTTTTAGTCTTATATTAATTGTAGTTATAGTTTTATACACATCACTAAATAGTGGAATATTTAATAGTGATAATATTGAAATAGAGGGGAATAAATATGTTGAATCTGAGTATATTATAAAAGCTTTAGAGGTAAACAATAACAAAAATATATTTAGATACAATATAAAAGATATGGAAGAAATATTATTAAATAATAAATATATTGATAAAGTTGAAATAAAAAGATTACTACCAAATACTTTAAAGGTTAGTATAATAGAAAAAGAAATAGTGGCGAATTTATATAATGAAGAAATATATTGCTATATAGACAAAGAAGGTAATTTTATAGATGAAATTGATGAAAATAATAAAGATAATGAAGTAATTACAGTACATATAGATTATAATAAAACCGATTCACAAGAGATAAAATTTAAGAAAAAAAAAAAAAAAAAAAGGTTACTATACTTATTAGAGTATATAAAAGAAGAAGGTATTTATAAAAAGATAGACAATATAGATATGACAAAACCTAATTCTATAAATATGGGCACTAAGGAGGATATAAATATACTACTAAATAGTGATGAAGAGTTAAAATATAATATATCTAGATTAGCAATGATTTTAGCTGATTTACAGAATAAGAAACAAAAAGGAGGAGAAATTGATTTATCTACTGGAAAGTATGCTTTATATAGGCCTTAAAAATTAAGTCCAATAGGAGTTGATATTATGAAAATAAAAATTCCCTATAAAAGTGTAGTTGTTAGTAGTGTATTTTTAGGGGTATTAATAAGTCTTCAATTTAAGACTATCAATTTAGAGAATGAAGGAATGACTACATCTAAGAAAGGAGAGCAACTATTAATAGAGTTAAAATCATTAAAAAAAGAATCAAATAGCTTAAAAGAACAAATAAATACAATAAAAAGGGAAATAGATAAATACAAAGAAGATGAGGGAGATGATATTTTAAAATCTGAAATTAAGTATTATGAAGAATTAGCAGGATATACAAATGTTAAGGGTACTGGAATAATAGTTAAATTGATAAAAAATAGTTCAGAAGATAGTATAATTTATAATTATGACTTAATACTATCGATTGTAAATAAATTAAATTCAGCTCAAGCAAGTGCTATATCTATAAATGGAGAAAGAATAGTGTTTGATACATACTTAGACTTAAAAGATGATAGTTTATACATAAACAACACTAAAATAAAAGAGCCAATAACTATAAAAGCTATAGGAAATAAAGAAACATTAGAGTCTGCACTTAGAATTAAGTATGGTATTGCTTGGGAGATAGAGAAATATTATAACTATAAAGTTGATATAAAAAGTGACGATAATATAAGTATAAGTGGATATGATAAAAAAATAAAAGATATAGATTTTGGTAATTAAATGAATAAGAGAAAAAAATATATAAAACAAAAAATGGTTATTCTATGCGCGTTTATATTAGGTATTCTTATAGCTATATATATTAAGACTTTAAATCCACAGAAGGTTTATATAACATTAGAAGAAAAGAAAAATTTAGAGCATAAAATAGAAATAGAAAATAAACAAATAGAAAAGCTCAGAAATATTAAACTTGAATATGAGAAAGACTTAGAAGCATACGAGCAAAAATCACTAAATGAAAAATCTGTTAAGGAATTAATGGAATATGAATTATCATATTTAAAAGATGTTACAGGAGAATCTAAAGTAATAGGGGATGGAATAATAATAACTATAAAAGATAGTGAAAATGATTTAAAAGAAAATCAAAATCCAAATGAACTTATAGTTCATGATATAGATATATTAAGAATTGTAAATGATTTAAAAAAAGCTGGAGCTATAGCAATATCTATAAATGGAGAAAGATTACTTACATTAAGTAAAATAAAGTGTTCGGGTTCAACTATAAAAGTAAATGATACTACTTATGGACAACCATTTATAATTAAAGCTATAGGAGACTTAAATACATTAAAGGCTTCAGTGATTTCTCCACAATCATATACTAATATATTACAAGAAGTATACGGTATTTATATAAAAGTAGAAGAGGAAAATGATATTATAATAAATTCTTTCAAAAAATATGAATAAAAAGTATTAAAAAACTTGAAAAATATATTAGTTTCAAAGTAAAATAGAAAAGGTGAATATTATGATATGGATACTAGCAGGGCTAGCACTTGGAGTAGTAGTAGGATTTTATATTCCATTTACATATCCAGCAAATTATTCTTTATACATGTCAGTAGCAATACTTGCCACTATAGATTCAATATTTGGTGCAGTAAAGTCAGGATTAAACGGTAAATATGATAATTTAATCTTTGCAACTGGATTTATAGGAAATGCGTTATTAGCTATAATATTGACGTATATAGGGGATAGATTAGGTCTTCCGCTTTATTATGTAGCTATATTAGTCTTTGGGTCGAGATTATTTGACAATTTATCGGTGATAAGGAGACATATTGTTACAAAAATTAGTGATAAAAAAAGAGGAAAATAAATATTTTTGTGGAATAACTTACTTAAGAATTAACAAAAATTTAGAATTAAATGATATAATTAATACATACATTTACTTACAATCATAAAATAAGGAGGTCTATATATGCTAAACTTTGACGTAGAAATAGATGGTCTTGCGCAAATTAAAGTAATCGGTGCAGGTGGCGGTGGAAATAACGCAGTTAATAGAATGGTAGAAGCTCAGCTTCAAGGTGTAGAGTTTATAGCAGTTAACACAGATAAGCAAGCTCTACATACATCAAAAGCTGAACATAAAATTCAAATAGGTGAAAAGCTTACTAGAGGACTAGGAGCAGGAGCAAATCCTGAAGTTGGAAAGAAAGCAGCAGAAGAAAGTAAGGATGAAATTATAAAAGTACTTGAAGGTGCTGATATGGTATTTGTTACAGCTGGTATGGGTGGAGGAACAGGTACTGGTGCAGCTCCTGTTATAGCTCAGCTTGCAAAGGAAATGGGAATTCTTACAGTAGGAGTTGTTACTAAGCCATTCGTATTTGAAGGTAAAGTAAGAATGAAAAATGCTGAAAATGGGATAGCGGAATTAAAATCTAAAGTAGATACATTAATAACTATACCTAATGATAGATTATTACAAATAGTTCAAAAGAACACTTCTATGTTAGATGCATTCTCTATGGCAGATGATGTATTAAAACAAGGTATACAATCAATATCTGACCTTATAGCAGTACCAGGTCTTATAAACTTAGACTTTGCAGACGTTACTTCTGTAATGAAGGAACAAGGTCTAGCTCATATGGGTATAGGTAATGCAACAGGGGAAAATAGAGCTATAGAAGCAGCTAGAGAAGCTATACAATCTCCACTTCTTGAAACTTCAATAAGAGGAGCCAAAGGAGTATTACTTAATATAACAGGTGGGGCTAATTTAGGTCTTCTTGAAATAAATGAAGCATCAACTTTAGTTCAAGAATCTTGCGATCCAGAAGCTAATATAATATTTGGAGCTTCTATAAGAGAAGATTTAGCTGAAGAAATAAGAATAACAGTAATAGCTACAGGATTTGATGAAGCAAAGCATATGGAACCAGAAGTAATAGAAAAGGTTAAAACTTCACCGAAGCCAACATTAAATACAGCTCCGATAACTACTAAACCTAGCGAAGTAAAAGAAGAAGTTGCTGTTACTAGAGAAGAGCCAAGAAGAAGTTCTATATTAGATGATGATATGGAAATACCAACTTTCTTAAGAAGAAGAAGATAAATATATTAAGAAGCCAGTAGGCTTCTTTTTTTATGTATAAGAAAACTATGAAATAAAAATTTTTTATAGATAAACTCTTAATAGAGAAAGATCAATATATTTAGAAGTATAAAAAATAATGTTTTGAAATACTTTGCCTATGCAGTGGATCAAACAACTGATATTACTAAATTAGTAGCAAGTTTTATATTATTAGCGATATGAATGAAGTAAATTTTTTATTTATATTATTCATATTTATTAGTAAAAAAATAAGATAAAATTTTACTTATATTAAATTAATTCAACAAATAAACAATACAGAAATATAAGTAACTAATATTTAATAGTAAAATGCTTTCTTTTTTTGTTTATTTATACTATAAATTAAATTTCTTTCGACTATTAAAAATGACATAAAATAAAGCATAGTTCAACTTATAATATATTACAAAGGTTAAAGGGGGGGGGAATGTAATGTATATAGAATACTACATTATAGAAAACCTATTAATAAATTATATTATTATAAGTTGTACTTCTATTCTTATAAAAAGGCATACTAACGAAAAAAAAAAATGGATAGGTGCTTTTTTAGGAACTATATACTCAGTTGCATATCTATATCCTACTTTAGGCGTATTATTTACATTGCCATTTAAGTTAATAATTATGACCTTTATAATATTGACATCATTTACATATAAAGATAAAAAAGAATTTATAAGAATATCTTTAGTGTTTTACTTAGTAAATGTTTTTATATGTGGAAGTACCTACTTTATAATCTACTTTACAGGTATAGAGCATATGAAAATATCATTCTTAATAGTATGTACTTATATAAGTTGTGAATTGCTTAAATACATATATCGGGACATAAAAAATCTTAAATATATTAAGGACATAAAAAAAACAATAGATATAAATTTACTTGGTAAACATTTTACATGTGAGGCGTTAGTAGATAGTGGAAACTTACTAAAAGATCCTTTAGGTAATAATGAAGTTATAATAGTTAAATCAAGGGCACTAAAGGGGATTATAAGTGATGAGTTAGTAGAATATAACTATGAGAATATGGATGTATTCAAAGTGCAGAATATTATAAGTTCTTCAGATGAAATATTATCCTCAAGGGTAAGACTTATTCCATATAAGCATGCAGGAAGCAATAGTGGTTCAATAATTTTAGGGATTAAAGCTGACTACATTGAAATTGATAAAAATAAAATAAGTAATGTTGTTATTGGGCTATCTAATTTTGATGATTCAGAATATGATGCTATTTTGAATCCAAATATATTACAGGGGATTTAAATAAAAAAAAGGGGGAGATTAAAGTGAAGTCATTAATATCAAAGGTATTAAATAAAATAGTATTTATATTAATTAAGCTTAATATTATAAAGCCAAAAAGTATTTTTTATATGGGAGGAGTAAATATATTACCTCCACCATTAAGTGCAGAAGAAGAAATGGAATTACTACAGCAATTAGAAACTGATGATAGTATAAAGCAAATTTTAATAGAAAGAAATCTAAGATTAGTTGTATATATATCTAGAAAATTTGAAAATACAGGTATAGATATAGAAGATCTAATATCTATAGGTACAATAGGACTTATAAAAGCAGTAAATACTTTTAAATTGAATAAAAATATAAAATTAGCTACATATGCATCTAGATGTATAGAAAATGAAATTCTTATGTACCTTAGAAAAAATAATAAGAAAAAAATTGAAGTTTCATTTGATGAACCGTTAAATATAGATGTAGATGGTAATGAATTATTGTTATCTGATGTACTAGGAACTGAAAATGATGAAATATACAAAATTATAGAGGAAGAGATAGATAAAGACTTATTAGTTATGGCACTAGATAGATTATCAGATAGAGAAAAGCAAATAATGGAGTTGAGATTTGGGTTAACTACAAGGGGTAGAGAAAGAACTCAAAAGGAAGTTGCTACAATGCTTGGAATATCTCAGTCTTATATATCAAGATTAGAAAAGAAAATAATATCTAGATTAAAAAAAGAAATGAAAAAATTTGTATAGATAAATAATTTACTCTTAAAAGTATAAAAATATATGATGTGTAAATAATTTCATATAAGAAAACTTTTAAGAGAGGACTGAAATGTATGCAAATAAATAAAGTTGAAATCTGTGGTGTAAATACATCTGAACTTCCAGTTCTTAAAAATAATCAAATGATGGAGCTTCTTTTAAAAATAAAAGAGGGAGATGAAGAAGCTAGGCAAGAGTTTGTTAGAGGTAATTTAAGATTAGTTTTAAGTGTGATACAAAAATTTAATAACAGAGGGGAAAACATAGATGACTTATTTCAAATAGGTTGTATAGGACTTATAAAAGCAATTGATAATTTTGATTTAAGTCAAAATGTAAGATTTTCAACTTATGCGGTACCTATGATAATAGGAGAAATAAGAAGGTACTTAAGAGATAATAATCCTATAAGAGTAAGTAGGTCATTAAAAGATATTGCATATAAGGCATTGCAAGTTAGAGAAAGACTAGTAAGAAATAACGCTAAAGAACCAACAGTATCGGAAATAGCAAAGGAGCTAGAACTAGAAGTAGAGGATGTAGTCATGGCTCTAGATGCAATACAAGATCCAATATCTTTATTTGATCCAGTATACCAAGATAATGGAGATGCAATATTTGTAATGGATCAAGTACAAGATAAAAAGGATACAGACGAAAATTGGTTACAGGAAATAGCATTAAAAGAAGCTATCAAAAAATTAAATAGTAGGGAGAAATTGGTATTGGATCTAAGATTTTACAAAGGAAGAACTCAAATTGAGGTAGCAGATGAAATAGGTATATCACAAGCACAAGTATCGAGAATAGAAAAAAATGCACTAAAAAATATGAAAAAATATATATAATAAATTTATTATTATCGTTGGTATGCATGTACCAACGTTTTTTATTTGCATAAATTATAAGAATAATAGGTTATATTTTGGAAATTTATGTTAAAAGATGATATAATATAAGTATATATTAAATAGGAGGAAAGTTTGTGTTAGAATCATCTTTAGTTTATATAATTACAAGGACTTTTCCTGAGAGTATAGTTGTAGTATTATCCGGTATAATATTGCTAGGAATTAATATAGACAAGGAAAAAGTATTAAAATATGGGATATGTTTAGGTTTTATTATAAGTGTTATAAGATTATTGCCTATAAATTTTGGTGTACATTCAATATTATCAATGATAGCTGTTTGGATTATACTATTCAAAAACGCAAATAATGATATAATAAAATCGATGGTTTCTACTTGCTTAGTATGGATATCATTGGCCCTTAGTGAAGGAATATATATATTAATAGCTACTGCTTTATTAAATATAGGCGTAGATAAATTAATGGATAATACATCATTAACAGGAGCAATTATAACTCTTCCATCACTATTAATCATGTTTTTAATAGTTATATTATTAAAGTATATTAAATGTAATATATTGAAATTTAAAATAAGGAGTTAGTTATGGGAGTTATAGATAAGATTGCAATAGATTTATCTACAAAATTAGGAGATAAATTACAAAAAAGTATAGAGGAAAAAGCTGTACTTAGATATGGTTTATTTATCCTCATACATACTTTAATAGCAATAATACTTACAATATTAACTGGGATATTAACAGGAATGACTCTAGAAATAATAATAATATCTATAACAGGTGCATGGTTTAAAAGATATACCGGTGGAGTTCATGCAACTACACCGGAAAGGTGTTTAGCAATAGGTTTAATACTATCATTAATTTTATCCATGTTGTGTAGATATTTAGTTGATAGTGTAAATTTAAATTACATAATGTTAGTAGGCGTTTTTATTATAATTAATTTTTATTATGTAATAAATAAAAAGTGTCCGATTCCATCAAAAAATAAACCATTAAAAAAAGAAAGTACAAGAAAGAAATTAAGAAAAAAGGCAGTTATTTTAATTAATAGCTATACAGTTCTAGTAATAAGTTTATACATTATGTATATTTTGACGAATTTAAATGTTATAAAAACTATAATTGTATCCTGTATATTAGGTATTGTATTACAAATAACTGCATTAACAGAAAAAGGATCAAGTTTTATAAGTTTGTTAGATAGAAGTTTTAATATTTTTTAGAAGAAATAGTTACTTATTTAGATTTTAAAATAATTAATTATTTTGAAATATATATTTAACAGTAGGGGTGATTATAAAATGAATTTCTTATTTAATTCTATATCAGAATTATTAATAGGAATAGCTCAAGAAGCTGCAACTTATTGTATGTTTATTTTCTTTGAACCAGAAATACCTAAATCTTTAAGAGAAGAGTAGCAAAAAGAAAAGACCATAAGGAAATATTTATCCTTATGGTTTTCAATTTAATGAATTAAGTAATTAGGTGAATAATATGAGTATTTTTGAACAAAAAAGGAATAAACAAGTATTTGAAATAATTGTAATATTAAAGATAATATATATTATACTTAGTATGATACCAATATCGAGTTTTCTAAAGTTAAAAAGCGAAATAAAAAGTTTAATCTTGATGACTATGGTAATGATTATTATGTTAATTACAGTATTAGCATATTTTTCATGGATAGTGATTTATATAAGGGGTAGAATAGACAAATCACCAAAATTATCAGATTATATAGAAACAATATTTATGCTGCTAGTATTTATATTTGTAATGTTAACAACAGGGTTATACAATAGTGGATACAAGTTATTAAGCATTTTTATAGTATTAATTAGTGCTATACAATTTGGTAGAAATTATAGCTTAGGTGTTGCTAGTATTTCTACAATTATAATATTGCTTACAGACTTTATATCAGTTGGACTAGATAAACAAACTTTAAGTCAATATTTTGAAAAGGATTTAGTTTTATTGAGTGCATTATTTGTAACCGCATTTATATTAGGTATGTATGTAGATATAGAAAGAGAACATAGTAAAGAACTAAAAAATCTAGCTAATATAGATGAATTAACAGGGCTGTATAATCATAGATATTTTCAAGAGTTTTTACAAAAATCTATTGACAATGCAGATAAGGAAAATCAAGAAGTTTCATTACTATTTATGGATATAGATTACTTTAAAAATTTCAATGATATTAATGGGCATCAAGCTGGAGATTTACTTCTTAAGGAAATTAGTCAAATAATGAAATCTTGTATTAGAGGTTTTGATGTTGTAGCAAGATATGGGGGAGAAGAATTTGCAGCTATACTTCCAAATACTACAGAAAATAATGCAGTAAAAATAGGTGAACGAATTAGATCATCTATACAAAATACATATTTTAAAGGGCAAGAAAATCAGCCAGATAAAAATATAACTATATCAATAGGTGTATCATCATATCCTAAAAAAGCTATAAGTAAGCATCAGTTAATAAATACTGCTGATGATGCATTATATAGGGCAAAATCATTTAATAGAAATAGAGTTGAACTATATCGTAGTGTATTAGATGATTTGTCTGAAAATATGGACATAAATAAAGATACTGTAAAACCTTTAAAAGCTTTTATAAGTATGATGAATATAAAAGATAGATATACGTATGGACATACAGAAAGGGTAGTTATATATGCCAAGTACTTTGGTGAATATCTAGATTTAACTAAAGCGGAAAAGATTAGGTTACAAGTGGCGGCATATCTTCACGATATAGGTAAGTTAGAAATACCAGATGATGTTTTAAACAAAAAAGAAAAACTAACGGAGTCAGATAGACAGATGTTTATTAATCATCCTCAAGCAGGTGTTGATTTGATAAAAGATATAAAGCAACTTGATGAATTTAAACCAATAATAAAGCATCATCATGAAAGGTATGATGGTAAAGGATATCCAAGTGGTCTAAAAAGAACAGAGATACCTTATTTATCGAGGATACTTACAATAGCAGATAGCTTTGATGCTATGACGTCTAATAGACCTTACAATAAAGTAAAAACTCAGGAAGAAGGAATTAAAGAGTTAAGGGATAATGCGGGTACACAGTTTGATCCAGATTTAGTTGAAAAATTCATAGATATGCTTGATAAATATAAAGATAAATTTTAAAAAGATGACCAATATAGGTCATTTTTTTTTGACCAAGTTCATAATTATTTTTATAAATATATTTTTTATTGAGAGGAGATATAATATGATAAGAGTATCTGATATAATGGAAAAGGAAATAATAAATGTAAAAAATGGAAAAAGGATGGGATTTATAACAGATATAGATATGGATATTAATGAAGGAAAAGTAATATCATTTTCTATATCTGGAGATAGTGGACGTGCTTTTTTTTCTAGAGGATATGAAGAAGAGGCAATATCTTGGAATGATATACTAAAAATAGGATGTGATACTATAATAGTAAATATAGGATCAGAGTTTAATTTAGACGAATTTAATATATAGCTACAAAGGAGGACTAAAGATGCAATGCCCTTATTGTAATCATAAAGAATGCAAGGTAATAGATTCTAGACATACGGATTCAAAATCTATAAGAAGGAGAAGAGAATGTGAGGCATGTAAGAAAAGATTTACAACTTATGAAAAAATAGAAACAACACCTATTATGGTAATAAAAAAAGATAATACAAGAGAGTACTTTGATGGAGACAAGATAAAATATGGTATATTAAAATCTTGCGAAAAGAGACCTGTATCAGTTGAACAAATTGAAGAAATAGTAGCGTTTATTGAAAATGAAATAAACAAACACTATATTTCAGAAATAGAAACTGAAAAAATTGGAGAAATGGTAATGGATAAATTAAAAGATGTAGATGAAGTGGCATATGTAAGATTCGCATCTGTTTATAGACAATTTAAAGATATAAATACTTTCGTAACAGAATTAAAAAATATACTTATGGAGAGAGAAGACTAAGATGAACAACTATATAACAATACAACCAATA
>NZ_CATXCO010000056.1:0-11800 GCF_958366745.1 uncultured Romboutsia sp. | reverse complement strand
AAACTTTAGCTTAGAAAAATATTTAAAAAGTGTAGAGGAAGTATATACTAAAAAATATTTATTTGCAAAAGAATTAATAAGTAATAAGTTATGCAATAAGTTAAAAATGAAATCTTTAGACGGAGGAATGAATTTCTTTCTAGAATTACCAAGAGGATATTCTTCTCATGAATTTGCTAGATATATGTTAAATAAAGGTGTGGCTGTATTGCCAGGAACTTATTTTTTTGATAATTTGATAGATGACAGATTTTTTAGAATAAATATAGCCAACCCTAGTATACAAGAAATAGAAAAGGGAATATCTATAATAAGTGATAATATAGATGATTTCTTAGAAAAATACAAATATAAACTAAATGATAAAAGTAATATATTATTTTACTAAATAACAAAAGAAAGGAGAATACTCAAATTAGTTTGGGTATAATTAATACATGTTTGATCAAAAGAAACTAGACAGAATAAACGAATTAGCAAAGAAAAATAAAGCAGAAGGTTTAAGTGCTGAGGAATTAGCAGAAAGAGAAGTTTTAAGAAAAGAGTACTTAGCACATTTTAGATCTCATTTTAAATCAAGATTAGAGAACATTAAAGTAGTTTCTCCAGAGGAATATGAACAAGAAATGAAGAATAAAAAGAATTAAAAATAAAATCAGGAGGGGTAAATAATATGAGATTAAAGTACGAAGCAAAAAATGCTTGGGAATTTGAAAGAGAAAATAATAAACTAGATGATGTAATGAACTACTCAAAAGGATATATGCACTTTTTAGATGTTGGAAAAACAGAGAGAACATCAGCTAGAGAAATTGTAAGAATGGCTAAAGAAAATGGATATATATCAATAGATGAAGCTATGAACAATGGAAAGGTAAATCCAGGAGATAAAATTTATGCAGTTAATAAAGATAAAGCAGTTGCTTTATTTATAATGGGTAAAAATAAATTAGAAAATGGTATGAAAATAATAGGAGGACATATAGATTCTCCAAGAATAGATTTAAAACCACACCCACTATATCAAGAAGCAAATTTAGGATTTTTTAAGACACATTACTATGGTGGAATAAAAAAATATCAATGGTCTACAATACCACTTGCTATACATGGTTTAATAATATTAAACGATGGACAAAAAGTAGACATTTGTATTGGAGAAGATGAAAATGATCCAGTATTTTGTATAACTGATTTATTACCACACTTAGCACAGGATCAAATGCAAAAGAAGCTTGCAGATGGTATAACAGGAGAACAACTTAACCTACTAATTGGTAGTATACCATTAGAAGGTTCAGAAAAAGAGGCTATAGAGGAAAATATATTAAAAATACTAAATAGTAAATACGGAATTATAGAAGAAGATTTATTAAGTGCTGAAATAGAAATAGTACCAGCTGGAAAGGCTCGTGATTTAGGCCTTGATAGATCTATGGTATTAGCTTATGGACATGATGATAGAGTTTGTTCATATGGTGCAGTAAAAGCTTTAATAGATACTAAAGACCCTGAATATTGTGCTGTTGCTTTATGTGTAGATAAAGAAGAAGTTGGATCTCAAGGAAATACGGGAATGCATTCAAAGTTTTTTGAAAATACAGTAGCTGAACTTATAGAATTAGAAGGAAATTACTCTGAATTAAAAGTAAGAAGAGCTATGGCAAATTCGAAAGTATTATCTGCTGATGTTTCAGCAGGATATGATCCAAATTATTCTGAAGTATATGACAAAAGAAATTCTGCATATATGGGACATGGATTAGTTTTAAGTAAGTATACAGGTTCTAGAGGTAAAGGTGGTTGTAATGATGCTAATGCTGAATTTATGGCTGAAGTAAGAAGAATATTTAATCAAGGTAATGTAGTATGGCAAACTGCTGAACTTGGAAAAGTTGACCAAGGTGGTGGTGGAACAATAGCATATATATTAGCTAACTACGGTGCAGAGGTTATAGACTGTGGTATAGGAGTATTAAATATGCACTCACCTTATGAAATAGTTTCAAAGGTAGATATGTATGAAATGTATAAGGGATATAAAGCATTTTTTAATATAAATTTATAATATAAAAAGAGAAGTAGACTTTTTTAGTCTATTTCTCTTTTTATATCAAAATATTCACATAAGCTGCTTAAAAACTTATTTTCTAGAGGACTAAATGCCTTTTTCTTAGAATAAATAAAATAAAACTTTCTAGCAAAATTAATATTTTTTACTCTATAGAATTTTAATTTATTATTTTTTATATAGTCTTTAGCAGATTTGTATGATATAAAAGAAACACCAAGACCTATCTTAACCATCTCTTTTATGGTTTCATTAGATTCAACATAAGCAAGTATATTTAAATTATTAATATTAAAATTGTGTCCTTTTAGTATATTAAAAGTTAAATTTCTAGTTCCAGAACCTTCTTTTCTCATTATAAATTTAAGTTTATTTAGTTCATCTATATCTATATATCCATTATCATTATCTATATTTAAATCAATTGGAGCTATAAGAACTAATTCATCATTTATTAAATCAAAATATTTTATTTGAGGATTAGAAGTTTTTGAACCCACAAATCCAAAGCTTATTCTTCCATTTAAAATTTCAGATATAGCATATTGAGAGTCAAAATGACTTATACTAAACTTCACATCTGGATATTTACTAGAAAATGACTTAATAAAATCAGGAAGGATATAGGTTTCAGGTATTGAACTAGATGCAATATCGATCAAACCTTCTATTTTACCAGAATATTCTTTTATATCATATATAGCTTTTTTACAATTATTCAATATAGAAACTGCATTTTCTAAGAGTATTTCTCCGGACTTAGTTAATGTTATACATTTGTTATTTCTATTAAATAAAACTGCATCCAACTCTTTTTCTAAATTTTGTATATGAGCACTTACTGTAGGTTGTGTTAAAAATAGTTCTCGAGCAGCTTTTGAAAAACTTTTGTATTTAGCAACAGCTACAAAGGCTTCAAGTTGTTTAACATCCATTAGTAATACCTCCTTTAAATTATTTATATATATAATTAAATTTATAATTTCAGTTAATATTACATCTTATTACAAAAACATTACAAATAGTAAGTATGTATTTATAAGATTAAAAAAAATAGTATATAATCTATTATATAGTAATAAAATGAATTAAAGGTAAATTAAATTTTAAAATAATTAATAAGAAAGGGCAGATGATGAATATAAGAAAAGCATTAATGATTAGCTTTATTTCATTTGCTTTTTTAGTTACTGGATGTAGTAGTAAAGGTATAGATTCTGTACAACAAATAGCAGATGAAGCTACTTGTCAAAAAACTATGACTAAAGTACAAAATAATGTAAATGAAATAATTGGAAAAGATTATAAATATGTATTAGAGAATATGGGTCGTCCATACTGCACTACTTATTATATTGATATGGATAAAGTGAAAGATATAAGTAATATAGAAGAACTTAATAATATAGAAAATATTAGATTGATATATCCAAAAGAAACTAATGTGGACAAGTCAAAAAGTAGTGCTTTATATATACAACTTGATAATAATATAGTAAAGGATGTTCAAACTTATGAACTTTTATCTAAAGATGAAAAAGAAAATATTAAATCAAGTGTAGATATAGTGGTAGATAGATATAGCGAGAAAACTAATTTATTACCAGATAAATTTGAAAATATAAAATTAGATAAATATATAGGAGAAGATATAGAAATCTTTTTAAAAGACATAGAATATATCACAGCAAATTTTGAGATTTATGATAATAAAAGAGAAAAAAATATAAAAGTATATTTATTAAATAAAATAAATTCTTCAAATAATGAAATTATGTTAGTATATAACAATTCTAATAAGATAGAAAATATTAAGATAGTGGAAATAAGTGAAGGTTTAAATTTATTAAATGACTTTTCATTCTTTAAATAAATTTAAAATAATGTTTATAGTATTCTATTAATAGAAAATAATGTAATATTGAAAAAAGAATATGAATTAAAGCTTTGGATAAATTAATCTTAAGAAAGACTTAGAGGAGGATTAATTTTATCATGGATAATAATAAAAATAGACTTAAAGATAGACCTAAATCAAAAGCAGAGATGAGAAAAATGTACTTTGAACATGGTTCTGAGTTAGGAATAGAAAATGGTTTACACATAGGAGCTAAAGATAGTGGATCTAATAAAACAAAGACACAAAAGCTTTATCATAAAGTAAAAAAAGATGATTAATAGTAAAAAAAGAGATTATACTATTTCAAGTATAGTCTCTTTTTAATTATAATATTAATATACTTTAAGAAACTGATATAATTATAAATAATTAGTTTAAGATTTATATTAGTTAAATATAGTTCTTAAAAGGTAGGGAGTATAATGTTTAAAGAATTACTTATAAGTGGAGCTATTGTGCTACTTAGTGGATATAGATATTATATGCATAAATCAGAAGATATAGAGTGTGTAAGTTATGAAGTAAAAAGTAGAAAAATACCTAAAGTATTTGATAAATTTAAAATAGTTCAGATAAGTGATTTACACAATAGAAGTTTTGGAATAGACAATAGTATTTTATTAGAGAAAATAGATAAATTAAAGCCAGATATAGTATGTATAACTGGAGATTTGATTGATGGTGCAAATGAAGATTTTAGCATTGCACTAAAATTAATAGATGAGTTAAGTAGAAAATACCAAGTATATCATATAATTGGAAACCATGAACAAAAGGTAATGTTCAATAAATATAAAGAATTGTATAAGGAATATTTCAAACAACTAAATACCAAAAATATTATTAATTTAGAGAATGAAATGGTTAAAATAGAAAGAGATAGTAAATGTATAAACATATATGGTTTAGTGATTCCATATAAGTACTATCCATATCTATTTAATAGAAATTATAAAAATAAGAGCTTAGATTTTAATAAATATGATGTAGAAAAAAGATTAGGAAAAATAGATAATAGAGAATATAACATATTATTAGTACATACACCATTTTTCTTTGATGGATACTCAAAATGGGGGGCAGACTTAGTATTAGCAGGTCATGTACATGGAGGAATAATTAGGCTTCCAATTAAAGGAGGATTACTTTCTCCAAATAGAGAGTTCTTTCCTAAGTATGATTTAGGAGAGTATAATATGGGGAAATCTACTATGATATTAAGTAAGGGATTAGGTGGATCAAAAGTGTTACCTAGGGTGAACTGTAAACCAGAAATAGTTGAAATTACATTAAAAAGCAAATAAACACTATCTATAACAGATAGTGTTTATAGTGGTGCCGGATGTGGGACTCGAACCCACACTCTATAATTAGAAACGGATTTTGAGTCCGTCGCGTCTGCCATTCCACCAATCCGGCATATGCTATATAAATATTATAGCACTTTGATAAATTACTAGCAATATATATTAGTCTTAATATTCACAATATGTTATGGTAATATTAAATAATAGACATTGGTATATAATAGCTATAATTAAATTATATAAACAATAGGAGTGATAAATTTGAATAAAACATTAGTTATAATAGATGGAAATTCGATAATAAACAGGGCATTTTATGCTTTACCAGAAATGAGTAATAAAGAAGGATTAAAAACTAATGCTATATATGGCTTTACTAATATGCTTCTTAAAATAATAGATACATATAATCCTACACACATAAGTGTTGCTTTTGATAGAAAAGCTCCTACATTTAGGCATATAGAATTTAAGGAATATAAAGCAGGAAGAAAGAAAATGCCAGATGAATTAAGAGAGCAATTTGAACCGTTAAAAGATTTACTAGACAAATTTAATATACATAGGCTAGAAATTGATGGATATGAAGCTGATGATATAATAGGAACAGTTTCTAAAATAGCGGAGGATAATGGGTTTAAAGTATATATAGTTACAGGAGATAAAGATGCTATACAACTTGCATCTAATAAAACAACTACTTTAATAACTAAAAAGGGAGTTGGGAAAGTTGAAGAATATGATTATGATTCGGTTATTGAAAAATATGAAATGACGCCTACTCAATTTATAGATTTAAAAGGTCTTATGGGAGATAAATCAGATAATATACCTGGTGTTCCAGGAATAGGAGAAAAAACAGGTATAAAGCTTATAAAAGAGTTTTCTAGTATAGAAGGTATATTTGATAATATAGATAGTATAAAAGGAAGTACAAAGAAGAAGCTAGAAGAAAATAAAGAACTAGCAATAATGAGTAAAAAATTAGCAACTATTATAAGAGATGTTCCTGTAGAATTTAATTTAGAAGAACTGGAGTATGGAAATTATAATACAAAGGATATTTTAGATGTATTTAAATATTTAGGATTTACGAGCTTAATTCCAAGAATAGGAAGTTTAGATGAGAGCGAAGACATAGTTAATGAAGCTAATGTAGAAATATCCAAGTTAGAGGATATAGATGAATTTATAAATAAGGTAAAAGAAAATAATGAATTAATAATAAAGACAGTAACAAGAGAAGGTAACATATTAGATAAAAGGATAAAATATATATTTTTAAGTGTGGATGGTAAAAAAATATATTATGTAGAAGAAAATAGCATACATAAGTTAGAATACATATTTACAAGTAATGAAATAAAGAAATTAGGATATAATCTAAAAGATGATTACATAGCACTTAAACCATATGGTATAAAATTAGAAAATATATATTTTGATATAACTATTGCTGAGTATTTAATTGATTCAATGTCATCGACATCATATGAATGTAGTGCAATAGCAATGAAATATTTAACTAAAAAAGTAAAAACAAAGGAAGAATTATTAGGTAAAGGTGTAAAAGCTAAAAAATATCAAGATTTAAGCTTTGAAGAACTAAGTAGCCATATATCTCAGATAATTGACACTGTGAAAAGTGTTATGCCAATAATGGAAGAAAACTTAAAAGAAAGTAATATGGATGGACTACTATATCATGTAGAGATGCCTTTAGTTGAAGTATTAGCAGATATGGAGTATGAAGGAGTAAAAGTAGATAAGGAAAAACTAAATGAATTAGGTTCACAATTTAAAGAAATAATAAAAAAACTTGAAAGTGAAATATATGAAATATCAGGAGAAGAATTTAATATAAATTCTCCTAAACAATTAGGCGTAATATTATTTGAAAAACTAGGTCTACCAGTAATTAAAAAGACGAAGACTGGCTACTCAACTAATGCAGAAGTATTAGATAAATTAAAAGATCAAAGTCCAATAATTGATAAAATTATAGAGTATAGACAAATAGTAAAATTAAATTCGACTTATGTAGAAGGGTTATTATCTATAATAAATCCTATAGATGGAAGAATACATTCATCATTTAATCAAACGATAACTACAACAGGAAGAATTTCTTCAACAGAGCCTAATTTACAAAATATACCGGTTAAACTTGAAATGGGAAGAAATATAAGAAAAGTATTTATATCAGATAAAGGATGTAAGTTGGTAGATGCAGATTATTCTCAAGTTGAACTTAGAGTACTTGCTCATATGAGTCAAGATGAGACTATGATAGATGCATTTAAACATAATGAAGATATACATACAAAAACAGCATCTCAGGTATTTAATGTTAGTATGGATGAGGTAACTAGTAAACAAAGAAGCGATGCAAAGGCTGTAAACTTTGGAATAGTTTATGGTAAAAGTGACTTTGGATTATCGGAAGACTTAAATATACCAGTAAAGCAAGCAAAAGAGTATATAGAAAATTACTTTAATAAATATAATAAGATAAAGGAATTTATGGATAATATTATAGATGATGCTAGTAGTAATGGATATGTTACTACCATATTAAATAGAAGAAGATATATACCAGAGATAAAATCAAGCAATTTCATGTTAAGAAATGCAGGAAAAAGAGCAGCAATGAATGCACCTATACAAGGAAGTGCAGCTGATATAATAAAAATAGCTATGATAAATGTATATAAAAAATTAGAGGAAAATAATTTAAAATCTAAACTTATACTTCAAGTTCACGATGAACTTATAGTAGAGGCTGTAGATAGTGAAATAGATATAGTTAAAAAGATAGTTAAAGATGAGATGGAAAATGCAGTATGTTTAGATGTAAACTTAGATGTAGATTTAAACATAGGTGATTCTTGGTACGATACAAAGTAGGTGTTTTATGATTATATTAGGATTAACAGGAAGTATAGGATGTGGAAAAAGTAGCCTATCTAATATATTAAGAGATAACAATATAAATATAATAGATGCTGATATAATATCTAGAAAAATTTTTGAAGATGAAAAACTTTTAGCTTCAGTATTTGAACATTTTGGTGATAGTATAAAAAATGAAGATGGAAGTTTAAATAGAAAAGCTTTAGGCAATATCGTATTTAATGATGATAATAAACTTATAGAGTTAAATAACTTAACACATCCAAAAATTAAGGAAAAGATACTAAGTGAAATAGAAAAAGTTAAATTATTTAATAAAAATATAATAGTAATAGATGCAGCTTTATTAATAGAAGCTGGTTATTTAGAGATAGTTGATAAAGTGTTAGTTATAACTTGTAATGAGGATATTCAAATAAAAAGAATACAAAAAAGAGATAATTGCAGCAAAGAAGAAGCTTTAAGCAGGATAAGCTCTCAAATAAGTCAAGAAGATAAGGTAAAGTATGCAGATTATGTATTAGACAATTCTGGAGACTTAGAAGAACTTAAAGAGAAAACAAAAGAATTTTTATTATATATGAAGGAGAATTGGCGTGGCTAAGAAAAAAATATTTTTTGTTTTAGCTATTATTATAATACTATTTACTTCTTTACTTATAGAAAAGGATACGATTAATAAAATATTATATCCTAGAATGTATTCAGAATATGTTGAAATATATTCGAAGGAATTTGGTTTAGATGAAAATTTAGTATATAGTGTTATTAAAGTTGAAAGCAAGTTTAAAAAAGATGCTGTATCTCACAAAGGTGCCAAGGGACTTATGCAAATAAGTGATATAACAAGAGAATGGGCAAAAGAAGAAATGAATTTAGGAGATATAGATATATTTGATCCTAAGACTAATATAAAAATAGGTTGCTGGTATTTAAATAAATTATATAAAGAATTTGGGCGATTGGATTTAGTTATAGCAGCATATAATGGAGGTTCTGGTAATGTTAATAAATGGCTAAGTGATTATAGCTATAGTAAAGATGGAAAATCACTAGATTTGATACCGTTTGAAGAGACTTCAATGTATGTAAAAAAAGTAACTAAGAATTATAAAATGTACAACAAGTTATATAGCAAGGAAGGTTAAATCAATGAATAAGATAAAATTTATGACGATTATTCTAGTTATGGTAGCTAGCTTAGTTGGATGCAGCATGGAGGAAGAAAGTGGAGAAGTTCTAGAGAATAAACCTAGTGCAATAACTTCTAAAACTATAAATTTAACTATGATGCAACCTGAAACTATAAATCCGATAACTAATAAAAATAAGTCAGTCGGTTATATAATGAACTTAATATATGATAGTTTATTTACTATAGACGAAAATTATGATACAGTTCCTCAGTTAGTAGAAGAATATAAAATAGAAAATGATGGTATGAGTATAAATATTAAGCTAAAAGATATTAAATGGCATGATGGAACTACATTAACTTCTAGTGACGTAAAATTTACTGTAGATTTAATTAAGCAAAATATAGATAGTCCATATAATGCATTAGTTGAAAACATATCATCTATATTAATAATTAATGATAAAGAGTTTAATATAAATTTTAATGATAAATATGCTTTTTCTATAGATACATTGATATTTCCTATAGTATCAGAAAAACAACTAGAGAAGGATAAGAATATAAATAACTACAAAAATAATCTAGTAGGTAATGGTGCATATAAAATAAAAAATTATGAGGAAAGAAAAAACATATCATTAATTATTAATGATAGTTATTATGGTCAACTTCCATCAACAGCAAAAAATATAGAGGTTGAAATTGTCCCAGATGAAGAAGCGCAAGTATCTATGGTTATATCATTAGATAGTGATATAGCCAAAATTTCATTAGATGATTTAAGTAAATTCTATGAAAAAGAGTTTAAAACAACTACATATGAAAGTAGAGATTATGAATGCTTGCTTTTTAATTATAATAATGAATTTTTTAAAGATATAAACTTTAGGAAAGCTATAATAAGCTCGATTAATAAGGATAAGATACTTGAGGAAGGGTATATAAATAATGCTACTTTAGTAAACTTTCCACTTAATTCTAAGTCAAAATATTATGATAAAGATATAAAGACTTTAGAGTATAGTAAAGAAAAGGCTAAAAAATATTTATCAGAAGTAACTCTTGAGACAAATGAAAATATTAATAATATAGATAAGAATACAAAAAATAATAAAAATACAGTACAAGATCTTAATAAATCAAATTTAGAAACAAATAATAAAAAAGATAATATAACTGATAATGAAACAACTACAAAAGAGGATAAAGAGAAAGTAATAAAGGAGCAAATATCAAAATTAAATTTAAAAATAATAGTAAATAAAGATAATCCTGAAAGAAAAAAGTCAGCTTATATAATAAGTGATAATTTAAAAGATATAGGAATCAAAAATACAATTGAAGAGCTATCAATTGAAGATATGAATAAAGCTTTAAATGAGAAAAATTATGATTTAGCATTAGTTGGATGGGAATTATCTTTAGTGCCAGATGCAACTAATATACTTGAGAGTATAGGATATGAAGATGAGAAATTAACTAATTATATTAATTCGTTAAAAAATGCAACTACAGAATCTCAAATAAGAGATATATACAAATCAATTCAAAAATATGTAAATGAAAATGCATTATTTATGAATTTAGTTATTAGATATGATTATATAGTAACTAATAGAAGAATAGAAGGTAAAATAAGTCCTAATAGTTTTGATATATATGAAGGCATTACTAATTTAGATATAGCTAAATAAATATAAAGGCATCTAATAATTTTATTAGGTGCTTTTATATTAATATTATATTAAAAATGTTGACTAAGTATTATAAGTTAATTATTCTTATAGTATAAGTAAAATATGCGGAAATGGCGGAATCGGCAGACGCACTATCTTGAGGGGGTAGCGAGTATGTACTCGTGCGGGTTCAAGTCCCGCTTTCCGCACCAATGAAATAGAATTCACTAGAATTCTATTTTTTATTTTGCAACAATTAAAAATTTTATTGATAATATTTAAATTAGAAATAATACCTGTATTTTTAACTTTAATATATATATATATATAATAAATATTATGATACAATATACCTATATATGGTATAAGGAGGTATATTAATATGAAAAAGAAATTATTAATAGATGGCATGAGTTGTAACCACTGTGTTAATCACTTAAATACAGCTCTTACAGAAGATATAAAAGGAGTTGAAGTTATAGAAATTAGCTTAGAGAACAAATATGCAATAGTTGATATGAAGGATGATATAGATATAACTAAGTTGAAAGAAGTTATAGAAGAATTAGATTTTGAACTAAAAGATATAATAGAATTATAAAGATAAAGACATCCAAATTAATGGGTGTCTTTATTTTTATAAAAAAAGACTTCTATTGGGGGAAAATAGAAGTCTAATGGGGGAGATTGAGTATGTTTGATTTTACATTAATATTATGTCCAGGTTTGATTTCTATATACATAAAAAATGAAAAATATAAAAGGTAAGGTAAACTCAAATTGAATGTGCAAAGG
>NZ_CATXCO010000055.1:0-11823 GCF_958366745.1 uncultured Romboutsia sp. | reverse complement strand
TTAAATCCAGTATTTGAAGTATTAAAAGAAACTGAAATACCAATTAAGACTATGAGACCAACTCATGTAAATAGAAGAAGAGAGCTTTTAGAACAAGGTTTTGAATATGCTAAAATGGGTGGAATAATAGATTTAACTTGTGGAATATATGATGAACTTAGTCCTAAAAATGTAGTAAAGGAAGCTGAGAATAAAGGCGTTTTAAGTGAAAATATAACTATAAGTTCTGATGGATATGGAAGCTGGTCAAAATATGATGAGAATGGAAATCTTATAAAGATTGGTGTATCTAGTGTTAGTAGCTTATATAAAGAGTTTAAGGCTATGGTTAATGAAAGTGAAATAGCTATAGATAGAGCATTAAGTTATTTTACAAGTAATGTTGCTAAGGCATTAGAAATATATCCTAAAAAAGGATGTATAGCTGAAGGTAGTGATGCTGATATGATTATTTTTAATAATGATTTTTGTATTGACCATGTTATAGCTAATGGTAGAGTTATGGTTGAAGATGGTAAAGTTTTAGTTTATGGAAGTTATGAATAGTTTTAAATACCCTCCTTTATGGAGGGTATTTTTTACGTACAAGGAAATTATGTAGACTTAGAAAGTACATATAAGTAAGTTAAGCTTAGTTATATAGATGTATTTATTATAAGTAAAAATGATTTTGAGCAATGGATGTATCCGTAGCGTGAGCAAGGATATATCGTTGGCGAAATGAAGTGTTTCGCCGACACGTCGCTCAGGCGAAGCGAATTTTTTATTTTACTTACATGGATATATTACATCGATTGAAAATTAAATAAGAAAATTTAAAGTTAGAAAATAGATATAAATAAGATTACAAATTTGGAGCAATAATATATTTATGAGAGGTGATAAGGTTATGATACATATTAATAAACTGCAAAAAGTTTATGATAATGGATATGAAGCATTAAAAAGTATAAATCTTGAAATAAATGAAGGCGAGTTAGTATGTTTGTTAGGTCCTAGTGGGTGCGGTAAAACAACAATATTAAACTTATTAGCAGGATTATTAGACCCTACAAGTGGGGATATTAAATTTGATAATGAATCAGTTATAAACAAACATCCTAAAGATCGTAATATAGGGCTTGTATTTCAAAATTATGCATTATATCCTCATATGACAGTTTTAGAAAATGTTATGTTCCCATTAACTGTTGGTAAAAAAAAGAAGCCAAAAGAAGAAGCTGAAAAAATAGCTAAAGAGTATATGAAAATAACTAGTATTGAAGAGTTGGCAAATAAAAAACCTGGAGAGATGTCAGGTGGACAACAACAAAGGGTTGCAATAACAAGAGCTTTAGTTCAAAGTCCAAAAATTCTACTATTAGATGAGCCATTAAGTAACTTAGATGCAAGGCTAAGACTAAAGATAAGAGAGGAAATAAGAAGATTAGTAAAAGAGATAGGTATAACTACAATATTTGTAACCCATGACCAAGAAGAAGCTTTATCTATAAGTGATAGAATAGTTTTAATGAATCAAGGAATAGTACAACAATTTGATATACCACAAAATTTATATCTAGAGCCTGCAAACTTATTTGTTGCAAAGTTTATGGGTAATCCAATTATAAATATTTATGAGATGAATAAAGAAGGCAATGTTTTAGTTGGAGATGATTTTTCTATTGATTTAGGATTACTAAATGAAAGCAGAATAAAACAAAGTTTTAATGAAGATAAATATGTTGTAGGTATAAGACCTGAATATTTTATTTTAAGTGATACACCATTATTTAAAGGAAAAATTGAAACTGCTGAATTAATAGGAAAAGATTGTATATTAAATTTCAAAATCAATAATAAATTTTCTAAAGCAATTACAGATATAAATGAAGGTATATGTGAAAATGACGAAGTTGGATTTGATATAGATTATAACGGCATTTATATATTTAAAGAAGACGGAACGAGGGTTTACTAATGAAGAAATTAAAATATAGTGCAGAAAATTCACCACAAGCATGGTTATACTTATTACCTGCTTTAATTATAATTCTAGTATTTCATGTATATCCATTAATAAAAACTTTTATTATATCTTTTGAAAAAGGAACTTTAAATAATTTAGTGTTTAATGGAATTAGAAATTATCAAATTGTATTAAGTGATCCTAAATTTCATAAAGCAATATTAAATACAACCTTATATTCTTTTACGGTAGTACCAGTAGGTGTTATTATTGCAATGATTATATCGTTAATTATTTTTGAAAAAATCAAACATAAAGATATATTTGAAACTATATTTTTTATACCTTATTTAACAAGTATTATAGCAGTAGGTATAGTATTTAGATTTTTATTAAATAAGGACTATGGATTTATAAATTATATACTAAGTTTTATAAATGTAGGACCAATAAATTTCTTAGATGACCCTAAGATGAGTATGTTTACATTGATTATATTTGGAATATGGTCAGGTCTTGCATTTAATATAATAATATTAATTTCTGGACTTAGAAATGTAGATAAAAATTATTACAAGGTTGCAGATATGTTTGGTGCAACTAAAACAGAGCAGTTTTTTAGAATAACATTACCTCAAATGATACCGATTATTACATTCTTATTAATGATTAATTTTATAAATGCATTTAAGGTATATGCACAAGTATTTGCAATATTTAATGGTAAAGCTGGTATTGCAGATAGTGCAACTACAGCAGTATTTTATATATTTAATAAATTCTATGTTGAATACCGTTATGGTCAAGGTATGGCAGCTGCAGTTATATTATTTATACTTATACTGATATTTACAATGATTCAAAATTATGTACTAAAGAAAATATCTAAGTAGGTGAAAATATGGGAAAAGTTAGTTCAATTTTAGGAAAAATATTTGTAGTCATTATGGCATTGATAACATTATTTCCATTTGTTTATATGATTTTATCAAGTTTAATGACTTTTCAAGAAGCAACGAGTGTACCTCCAACATTGTTTCCAAAATCTTTTCAGTGGCAAAACTTTAGAGAAGCAATGAAGCAAGCACCTTTTGCTAGATATTTCTTAAATACCATATTTGTAGCAGGAATATCAACACTTGGTACATTAATAACTTCAGTACTTGCAGCTTTTGCATTAGTTAAATTAGAATTTAAATTTAAAAACATATTATCAGGTGCATTGGTTACATTACTAATGGTGCCATATGAAGTTACAGTTTTTACTAACTATCAAACAATAGCAAGGTTAGGGTTATTAGATACTTATACAGCACTTATTGTACCATCACTTGCAAGTGTATTTTATATATTTTACTTAAGAGGATATGTTTCAAGTATTCCTATGTCATATTATAAAGCAGCTAAAGTAGATGGATGTAGTGATTTAGAATTTATTACTAGAATTTTAGTTCCACTTATAAAACCATCATTATTTACAATGGGAATATTAAGTTTTATAGGTGGATGGAATTCTTTTTTATGGCCAATACTTGTAACTAATAGCAAAGAAATGAGATTACTTAGTAATGGACTAAGTGCCTTTGCTACAGAAAGTGGTACCAATGTGCAATTACAAATGGCTGCATCAACAATAGCTATAGTACCAATACTGATTATATATTTAATATTTAGAAAAGAAATAATTAAAGGAGTTGCAAGCAGTGGTATTAAAGGATAAAAAAACAAAAATAACTTTTCATAATGGAATACTAACAATTGGAGGAACTATTATAGAAGTTGTATATGAAGATAGTCATATATTCTTTGATTTTGGAAGTGAATATAATCCAAGTGCATCTTTTCAACCATCTAATTTACAAGAACTATTAGATGAAAAATTAGTTCCTTATTTAAATAATATGTATGATCCAAGCATTGAACTTAAAGGATATAAATCAAGTGAAGATAATTTTAAGCATACTGCGGTATTTTTATCTCATATGCATTTAGATCATTCAAAAATTATTAATTATTTAAATCCAAGTATTCCTTTATATACATTAGAAGGAACGAAATCATTACTTAATACACTAAATATAAATGATGATTTTTTATTCCCTCTTCATAATAAAAAAGATTCTAATACTAGAGAAATAATTGGAGTTAAAGAAAATGAAGTAATTGAAGTAGGGAAAATAAAAGTAAAAGTAATGCCAGTAGACCATGATGCTTATGGTGCTTGTGGATTACTAATTAAAACACCAGATTTAGTGATTTCTTATACTGGAGATATAAGACTTCATGGTTATAGAAAAGAAGATACACTAAAGTTTTGTAAGGAAAGTGAAAACTGTGATGTTTTATTAATAGAAGGTGTTACAGTTTCTTTTAAAGATTTTGAAGATGAAGAGAATGAAAATGATTTATGCAATGAAAATGATTTAATAAAAAGAGTAAATGAAATAGTAAATAATAATCCTAATAAGCAGATAACATTTAATTATTATATTTCTAATATAGAAAGGATTTTAAATATAATAAAAACAAATCCTAGAAAAGTTGTTTTAGATGCATATTATTCTTATGTATTAAAAGAAGCTACTAATTATGAATCTTATTATTATAGATTAGATGATAAAGATTATGGATTAAATCTAGAATATGAAATTAAATTTGAAGAGTTATTAAATGATGAAAGTGAGTATATGTGGCAATTAGATAAAAATTCACTTAAACAATTTAATAAACTAAAAAAAGGTGGAATATATATCCACTCAAATGCAGTACCTTTAGGTCCTTATGACCCAAGTTATGAACCATTTGTAAATAAATTTAAAAAACATAATATAGAATTTATAACAGTATCATGTAGTGGACATGCTCATCCAAAGGATTTAATAAAAATAATAAATTTAATTAAACCAAAGCTATTAGTACCAATTCACTCATATAAGCCAGAGAAACTTTATAATGAGCATGGAGAAAGATTATTACCAAAGAAAAATCAAACTATTTAAGGAGGAAGAATATAATGAAGTTAAAAAAAATATTGCCGTTGGCTATATCTTTAAGTTTAATGGCAGGATGTTCAGGAAAAAAACAATCAGCTACACCAACTAATGAAGAAATAGTTACTGAAATAAAAAATCCAGTTGAAATAACTTTTTGGCATGCAATGAATGGTGACCAAGAAAAATCATTACAAGGATTAGTTGATAATTTTCAAAAAGAAAATCCTAATATAAAAGTAATTCTTCAAAATCAATCAAGTTATCCTGATTTACAACAAAAGATAACAGCAACAACAGCAAGTCCAAAGGATTTACCAACTATGACACAAGCTTATCCAGATTGGTTGTTAAATGCTATAGATGAAAATTTAGTACTTGATTTAAAACCTTATATAGAAAATGAAACTTTAAAATTTGACAACTACGATGATATAGTAAAAGGGTTTAGAGAAGCATCAACATTAGATGGAAAAATATATGGAATTCCCTTTAATAAATCTACTGAAGTTTTATGGTACAACAAAACTTTATTTGATAAATTAAATTTAAAAGTTCCAAAAACATATGAAGAATTTAAAGATGTAGCAGAAGATATAAAAGAAAAAGCAAATATATTTGGTGGTGGATTTGATTCATTAAGTAATTATTACACAACATATTTAAAAAATGAGGGTGTAACATTTGACTCAAAACTAGACCCAACTAGTGATAAATCAGAAAAAGCAGTTGATTATTATCTAGATGGTGTAGAAGATGGATATTTTAGAATAGCAGGAACAGACAAATACTTATCAGCTCCTTTTGGAAATGAAACAATAGCTATGTTTGTAGGATCTAATGCAAGTGAAACTTTTGTAAAACAAGGTGTTAATAATAAATTTGAGATAGGCGTTGCTCCATATCCAGCTAAAGAAGTAATGCAACAAGGAACAGATTTATTTGTATTTAATAGTGCTACAGCTGAACAAAAAACAGCAGCATATGAATTCTTAAAATTTTTAACAACAAAAGATAATCAAATAACTTGGGCTACACAAACTGGATATATACCTGTTAGAGAAAGTGCTATAAATTCTGATGAATACAAAAATACAGGAAGTTTAATAGCTCCAATTATAGCAGATGCAACTAAAAACTTATTTACAAATCCTCTTGTAAAAGGTATGGATAGTGCATATAGAGAATCAAATACAGTATTAGAATCAGTATTAGCAGAGAAAAATCCAGATGTTAAATCAAAATTAGAAGCATTTAAATCTACTTTAATGTCTATTTGGGAATAAAAAATAGTTAGGGCGTTTCTTAAAACAGGATTACGCCCTGTTTTTACGCTTAAGGATATTATAATACTTTAAAAAATGTGGATAACTTATGAATGTAAGTAATATGAATAAATTGTTTTTGAGCGTAAAAAAGATTTTGAAATACTTCGCCCACGCAGTGGCTCAAGCAACGGACGAAGTCGTTGGCGACATGAAGTGTTTCGCCGACACGTCGCTCAAGCGAAGCGAATTTTATATTATAGATTATAAATTATCTTATTTGTAAAAATATTAGACTTTGATAAAAGGAGTAAAACTATGAAAATTGTTATATATCAAACTAGTGACTTACATGGATATATTTATCCTACAAACTATGTAAATGATCAACCACTAGGTTTTTTAAAAATTGCTAGTTATATATTAAATGATGAAAAAAATTATGATGCATCTTTAAAGATTGACTGTGGTGATTTAGTTCAAGGCTCAGCACTTACACATTTTTTATCTAAACAAGCTATAGATGAAAACCCTATAATAAAAGGGTTAGAAGCTATAAACTATAATGCCTATGTACTTGGAAATCATGAATTTAATTATGGACTTAACTATTTAAAAAATGCATATGATAAAATTTCTGATAAAGTAATAAATGCAAATATAAAAGGATTGCCTTTTAATACTAAACCATATAAAGTATTTGATTTTAATGGTTTTAAAGTAGGGTGTATAGGTTTTACAACTGTTTATATACCTAATTGGGAACAAGAAGCAAATATAAAAGATTTAGAATTTCTAGATGTAGTTAAACAATATGCTAAATATGAAAAAGAATTAAAAGAAAACTGTGATTTTATAATAGTTTGTTATCATGGTGGATTTGAAAAAAGCTTAGATGAAAATATGACTCCAACAGAAGCTTTAACAAAAGAAAACCAAGGAAGTGAGCTTTTAGAAAATTTTGACTCAATAAATATGATATTAAGTGGTCATCAACATCGTTCATTTATAACTAAGATAAAAGATGTAATTTGTTCTCAACCAATGCATAATGGTCAAAGCTTTACTAAGGTAGTTATTGATACAGAAAGTAATGATATATCTTATGAATTGATAGATGTTAGTAAATTAAATGATGACATAGATGATAAATTAGAAAATATATTTACTCAAACACAAAAGGATTTAGAGGTTTACTTAGATAAAATTATCGGTGAATTTGATAAGGATATTAAGGTTGATGATATATTCTTAGCAAGATTAAAAGGTCATCCATTTATAAATTTTCTACATCAAGTACAGTTAGATGTTTCTGGTGCTGATTTTTCTGCATTATCAGTATTTGATAGTGCTATGGGATTTAGTAAAAAAATATCGGTTAGAGATGTCTTAATAAATTATCCATATCCTAATACTTTAAAAGTGCTAGAAGTTACAGGTGAAAAATTAAAAGAAGCTATAGAAAAGAGTGCAACTTACTTTGTTATTGAAGATGGAAAAATAGGTATAAACAAAGAATTTTTACATCCTAAAGTTCAACACTATAACTATGATACTTTTGGAGGATTAGAATATAAGATAGATTTATCAAGAGATTTTTATGATAGAGTTGTCTATATGAAAAAAGATGGTAAGGATATTAGTATGGATAAGACTTATACAATAGTTTTAAATAATTATAGAGCTAGTAATACTTCTATATATCCAGCATATAAAGGTTGTAAGGTTGTTAAAGAAATTAATTTAGATATAAGTGAAATAATACTTGATTATATTCAAAAGCATAAAAAGATTGTTGTTGATGAAAAACCAAATTATTTTATAAACTAAATACTTATAATTAAACTTTAAAGTTTTTAATCGAGCTCTCTTTTTTAGAGGGCTTTTTTATGCTTAAGGATATTATAATACTTAAGAAATGTAGATAACTTCTGAATATAAGTAATATCAATAGGTTTATAAATGAAAAAATATATTTTAAAATGATTATTATACATAGTGGTTTAGTGTAAGATATTGTTTAAGAAATAAATTATTTCGCTTACATGTCGCTTAAGCGAAGCGAATTTTTTATGTATAAGTAAAGTAGATTATGAAAAATTTTGTGTTTGTATATAGCCTATAAATGTAAATAATGAAATTTTGAGCAACGGATGCATCCGTAGCGTTAGCAAGGATATATCGTTGGCGACATGAGCGAAGCGAATTTTTATATAATAATGTATAAAAAAGTATTGTGTATCACACAGTACTGTGTTAATATAATTAACAGGTAGTGTGTAATGCACAGTACTATGTAATTAATTTAAAGAAATACATAAGAAAGGAGTAATTAATGAATACTCAATTTAGAAAAGGAGTTCTTGAAATTTGTGTCCTTACTTTAATATCTAAAAAAGATATGTATGGATACGAAATAGTTCAAAATATATCAAAAGTTATTGAAGTAAATGAGGGAACAATATACCCAATACTAAGAAGGCTTACAAAAGAGGGATATTTTGAAACTTATATACTAGAATCAAATGAAGGGCCAGCGAGAAAATATTACAAAATAACACCTGAAGGAATTGAAAACTTAAATAGATTAAAAAGCGAATGGAATGAATTTGTATATGCAGTAAATACATTTTTAAATGATTAAGGAGGAATTGAATTGAAGAAAGAGGATTTTTTAGAAATTTTAAGAGATTATCTTAAGAAAGGTTTTTCTGAAGATGAAGTTATGGATATATTAAGAGATTATGAAGAGTACTTTGTAGATGGAATAATTGAAGGTAAAAGTGAAATAGAAATAATTCAATCATTGGGTTCACCAAAGGAAATTGCAAATGAACTATTAGCCGAAAGTAATATAAAAAGTGAAAATAAGGTTAAAGGAAAAGTAGAAAACTTTTTTATAGAAGCAAAAGGAAAATTTAAATCAGGATTAAATAAATTTAAGGTAAACTTAAATGATAAAGAACATGTAAAATCAAGAAAGAAAATAGAAATTTTACAAGTATTACTTACTATAATACTATTACCATTTGCATTTGCTATAGTATGTTCAACTATTGGAGTAGGAATAGGTCTTATAGGTTCGTTAATTGCATTAGTTATAGGGACTCCTTTTGCAATTAGTTTAACCAATGTAATGCCAGAAGTTAAAACATTAATAATATTTTTATTTATAGCTTATATAGGATTTGAAATACTAATATGGCAATTATTTATTGCAGTTGTAAGATTAGAAAAAAAAGCATTTAAAATATATATAACATGGATAAAAACAAATCAATTATATATAGATGGAAGTATAAAAAAGGAAGAAATAGAAAGGCATGATGAAACAATAATTAAAGATAAGGATGGAGGAGAATTAGATGAATAAAAAACGTATAGTTACAGGTGTTGGTGTAGTTCTTCTTATAACAGGTATTGTAGGTAGTATATGGTCGGGAATAGAAGTAATGCCAAAGTTAATAAATGATGCTCAAGCTATGCAGAATAATTTAAATCAACAAGAGGTTTTGTATAAGGGAAAAATAGACTTGGCAAAGTTAAATATAAATTCTAAAGTAAGTAACATAATAATAAAAAAATATGATGGAAAAGATGTTATAGTTGAAAGGAGTGGAAATAAAAACTTAAGTACAATAACTACCAAAGAAAGTGGTAGTGAATTAACTATAGATGAAGAGTTTAATAATAACAATAATAACTTAGGAAAAAGTATAGATGATATAGTTAGATACTTAGTAGATGAATTATATACATCTCATAATTCAGATATAACAGTTTATATTCCTGAAAATATAGATATAAATGTAAATACAAATAATGGTGGACTATATATTAATGGTGTCAATGCTAATAATTTAAATTTTAATACACAATATGGAAATATATCATTAAGTGAAAATAGTAATATAAAAACTCTAAATATAAAATCTAACTCTGATATATCTTTAAAAGTTAGGGAGGTATATTGTATAGATAATTTAAGTATAGAATCAAATTATGTAAATATATATGAGGGAACTTTTGTAGAAGATGAATCTAAAATTCCAGAAAGTATTAAAATATTGGCACAAGGTGGTTATGATAATAGTGTTAATATAAATACAAACTTACCAATAGCTAAAAATCTTGATATTACTTCAGAGGAAAATGTAGATTTAAAGTTACCTATATCAGATTATAAATTTAATTTTGATATAAAAACTTCAAATAGTATATCTTTTGATGAAAATAGTGTAAGTAAATATTTAGGTACTTCTTTAGAAAATTATATTAACTCTAATGATACAGAACATATACTTAACGAAAAAAGCTTTAAAGGATTGATAAATGAAGAACTTATAAATAATCCTACAGAATATTTTGTTAATATAAGAAGTGCAAATGTAAAGTTCAATTAATATTTTATCAGTTAATATGTTAAAAATGTAAAGGTATGGGTATAATAATTTTATATAAATTTGATGGAGGTAAAATATTATGAATAAAGATGAAAAAGTATGTTACTGCTTTAATGTAACTGTAGGAGATATAGAAAAGGCTATAAATGAAGGTGCAGATTCTTTAGGTGCAGTTCAACAAGCTACAAAAGCTGGATCTGGATGTGGTAGATGTAGTGCAAATGTAGAAAAAGTAACTACAGAATTATTAAAAGAAAATAAATAATTATATATAAATACCCCGTCGTAAAATACGACGGGGTATTTATATATAATTAAGTTAGTCAATTTTAGATTTTAAAAAATAGTTGCAATAACAACTGAATAGTAATATAATGAAAATAGTTGGCTAAGCAACTATTTTTATTTATAGACGTAAGTTTATCTAAACTTGAGGAGGAAAAAATGATAAATGGAAAAAGAGAGCCTATCGGAAGATATATATCTCAGATTTATAGAAAAGGAAACTCTTTTATAAGTAAAGAAATTTCTAAGTTTGGAATAGGATCAGGACAAATAATGTTTTTGATGCAATTATATAAAAAAGATGGTATCAGTCAAGAGGAACTAGCTGAAAATTTACACATAGATAAGGGTACTACTTGTAGAGCTATAAAAAAGCTTGAAGAAGAAAGTTTCTTAATTAGGGTTAAAGATGAAAATGACAAAAGGGCTTATAAGTTATATCTAACTGAAAAGTCAAAAGATATGGAAGATAATATTAAAGGGATATTATATGAATGGGAAAAACATATCTCAAAGGATCTTTCACAAGAAGAAGTAGATTTTTTACTTACTGTGTTAAAGAAAATATGTATAAGTCAAAATATTAAATAGGAGGTTTAAGATGAAAGATAATCAACAAATTTTAGGTACAGAGCCTATAGGAAAATTACTGATAAAATATTCTGTTCCAGCTATTATAGGTATGATAGTGAACGGATTATACAATGTAGTAGATAGAATATTTATAGGAAACATTCCAGGAGTTGGTCCACTTGCTATAACAGGGCTTGGTGTTACTATGCCTATTATGACTATAATAATGGCATTTGGTATGTTAATAGGTATAGGTACTACAACAAACATATCTATTAAATTAGGTCAAGGTAAAAAAGAAGAAGCAGAAAAGTTAATAGGTAATGCAATTACATTAGCATTAATAGTAGGTTTATTAA
>NZ_CATXCO010000054.1:0-12017 GCF_958366745.1 uncultured Romboutsia sp. | reverse complement strand
ATACTCTAATCTTTTTTGACTGTTCATCTTCTAAAAACCATGACTCCAAATACTGATCACCATTATTATGTATATTTTCATTACTTGGGTATAATAAAATTGCAGCATTTGCGTCTTCATATTTAGTCAAATAAGCATACATTTGATAAAAGTCTTCTCTCTTTACACCATGCCTTACAGTATTTGCATCTATCTTTTTCCATTTCGTATCTATGATTATTTTATACTTCTTATTATCCTCTATTACTATATCTGGCTTTAAAGAGAATATATTTTTACTTGTTTTCTCATTTCTTAATAGTTTGTATTTATTATGTTGAGGATGTACTATATAATCATCTAAATATGTACTCAATAAATTTGTAATATACCTTTCATATACTTCATTCATCTCAAATAGTATTGCAAAAGATTTGTAATCACCTTTGTTTCCTATTGATGAATAACCATTTAATATCATTTTAGCAAGTAGTAAACTTGACTCAAATCTAGAATTAAGCCTAGTAAATTTAAAATCCATGGCTTCTTTGTTGGTAATATCAATAGTTGATACATCAGAGTATACTACCTTTAAATGATTTAGTATTTTTATAGTATCAGAGTTTTTCACATCCTTAATACTTTTATTAATACATGTATTTAATATTTGATTTAATTTATTGTTCATAGAGAATTCTTCATATCTACAATAAACATCACTTCTACAGCTTGATATATTTTTTATATGTTCTTTTACTACAATACTACCTTTTAACGCTTTTGAATTTTCTTCTATGTTTACATATTCTAAATATGGTCCTTTTACTAGTTCTCTTTGTAGTGTTTTAGCAAAAATAAGCGTTAATATCTCATTTAAGCTCATATTGTACATATTAAGCATTCCTACGTTGGAATAATTAAATTTTATTATTCCACTTTTGTTAAGTATATTTATTAATGCTTTTCTACTTTTATGATGTTCCTTTGAGCTTATATTTATCTTAGGTAGTATTTCAATAGATACCGTAGATAGTTTGATAAATCCTACATAGTTAATAAATGTAATACTATTTCTTCCCCATGATATATTACTTTGTTTTAAGCTTTCCTTTATTATATATCTATTTAGCTCATCAGCTTCTTCAACTGTTATTGTATTCTCAGTAGGATTTTTCGTTATTTGTAAAGTATCAAAACACTCATATATTGTTATATGTCTCATACTTTTATGCCTCATTATCTAAGTCTTCGTCTATATATTCATCTATTTCTACATCAGAATAGATATTTATAAAAGCATTTACAGTAGGGTTTTCTACTACTGTATATTTAACTTGGTCAGGATATATATGAGATAACTTTTTCTTGAATAAAGAATTTGCCTTTATTGTAGTTTTATTTAATAAATAATTGTTATCTTTATCCTTTCCACTTCCACCTAAGATAAGCTCCATTTTTTCATAGTCGTCATAGAAATACTCAGATAGTAAAGGGATTATTTTGTTTTTCATTATAGATACTAAGTCTTCAAATTGTAAGTTTTCTTTTATAAAATATGCATGTCCTATTTTGTGATCTCTATCAAATAAGAACTCTATTCTATCATTTATTGTTTTAAGTAACTTTGATATGTTTATACCCTCTATATCAGTTGGAAGTATATTTTCATTTGGCATATATTCTATAAAATCAAATCTTCTTCTAAGTGCAGTATCTAAAAGGGCTATTGACCTATCAGCAGTATTCATTGTTCCTATTATGTATAAGTTACTTGGTACTCCAAAGTAATCATTAGAATAAGGTAGCGTTACTTTTAATTCATTCTTTTCGCCTATTCTTTTATCATCTTCTATTAAAGTAATTAACTCCCCAAAGATTTTTGATATATTACCTCTGTTTATTTCATCTATTATTAGTACATAATTTTTAGCTGATATTACCTCTGTTTTTTCTGATATTAGTTCTTTTATATAATCAAACTTTAAATCTTCATTATAGAATGTATATATTGATTGTTGAGAGAATACTTTATCCTTTAGTATTCTTTTTACATCTATTGCTTCTCCATTATATAGCCATTCTACTTTTCTAAAGTGGTTATATCTAATTTCTGAATTAGGGTCATAATAATAGTTGCCACTTATTTTCCCTATCGCTCTTGCCTTGTGATTTCCTTGTGATATTATTACTAAATCTCCGTCTTGCATTATATTTTTAAATCTATTTATTGCATTTATATCAAAATCTTTCCCTGTTGATTCTGGTACGTTTTGTATGAATACTTCCTTTACTTCATCTCTATCTTTGCAGTTTGAGTAATCTATCTCCCTTCCCCATCCTAAAGATACACAATTGTTTTTTATACAGTATTCATAGATATTATCTTCTCTGTTATTTGTGTCCCCTAAGGACATTTTATGTACTGATATTTTATTTGAATCAAATTTATATTTAGGTAGTTCTGTTTGAGCTTTTATTGATGCATTTTCACACATTTGTTTAAATATACCATCCTTTGGCTCAAATCCACCTCTCCCATCACTTCTTAGTCCTTCTACAAAATCTTCATATGAGTAGGATTGATGGAATGTACAAAATCCAATTATTCCATCCTCTTTTAATTTATTAAATTCTATTACTACTTCTTCTCTTTTTGTAGGATTTTCTATAATATTTTTATATTTATCGTAGTCTATTATTTCTAGTGCTTTATCTGCAACGTTATAAGTTTTACCTGTACCTGGAGGTCCGTATAGTATTAGATTTTTAGGATTATTATTAGTTGTTGTACTCATCTCTATGTTATCTCCTTCTTGTACAGCTATCTCATAGTATTTTTTTAATCTATTTACAGTGTCCTTCATAATATCAATTATATATTCACTACTATTATCTTTTACAAAGTCATAACTAAAAGATTTTCCTATACGTACTTTTTCAGTTTCTTTATTCATTCTTGTTTCTATATATTTTTTGATTTCAGATTTATTAAGATTATTAAGTGATTCACCTTGGTCTGTAAATATAAAGTATTCAAAATCTTCATTTTCTATATCAAGACTATCTAAGAATTTATTATGTCTTAAATAATATTCTTTACTAGCATCTTCATCTCTTATTTCTAAATATATAATAAAGTTTGCTTCTTTATCTGTTTTCTCTGCAACTATTGATATACTAGTTGGTAAATCTTTTTTATCCTTATGCTTTAATTCTGACCATAGATATCCTCTAATATATCGGTTACTTCCATCTAACCATTTTGGTGATAACTTATTTTTATAATTTTCATCTTCTAAAGACATACACATATCTTTAAACAAAGATAATGCATTTTGACCTTTAAACTTTAATTCTTCTAATTTTGCTTTTTCTATTGGATTTGTTTCATTTATTGGGTTTTTGTATGATTTCTTTCCATATATTTTTAAGAAATTTAAAATTTCTAATAATTTATTGTTATCATATTCCTTTATTATTGATTTATAATCATTGCTTAAAAAATCTACAATCTCTTTTATTGTTTTTTCTCCATCTAAAGTATCTACTTTATCACTTAAATCAAATCTTGTAGGATATTCTTTATCTCCATTGAATTCTCCTATATATGTAACTCTTCTTAATGTATCTTTTGCTCTTAAATAATTATATGTATTATCATGACTGTCCGCGTTGCAATGTTGCGAAACTCTTGCATTATGTACATCTTTTGTGCAAATACTTTCTGTTTTAGCTATTATCTCTGGTTGAGTAAAATAAAACTCTGTAGCATCTATAATATTATTTTCTCTTTGTTTTATATAACTGTTATATGTTAATATGGAAGTTGCTAACCATATGGAATCCTCTACATGATCATATTTTTTCAATTATCATATCCCCCCCTATTATGTCTTATTAGTAAATATCTATACTTTGTATAAAATCTATTATAACATATAGAGTAATTTTAAGTTAAAGTTTTGCTTCCCGTTACCAAAGGACCAAAACCATAAACTTATTTAAAATTATATGTAAACATATCTTATTTTCCTCTAATCTCACACCTATTAAGATTTTTCCTAAACTACGGTAACACCCTTAAAAATCATTGAAATATACACATTTACCCCGTTGCCAGAAGCGTTACTGTAAATTTTTTGCTAACATCTAATAAAAAAAGCGTTACCGTAGAATTTTCTCTGGTAACGCTAAAATTTTCTTAAAAAAGCCATTTGAGTTCTATAATACTTTTTTTATATAATTTGTTCGTAGTATATTAATATTGTTAGTTAAATACATTCATCAAAATTAATTTTATCAATAGGTCAATTTACTTATTATTTTTTGTACTTAATTGCAATATCAAATTGAACTATTTTTTGTTAAAGAAGTTTTAAACTTTAATATAAAATAACTTACAAGAGAAAGTACTCCCGTTATAAGTGAGACTTGAATTAATGCTTTTGATTCAAAGTAAAAGAAGTATTCTGAAAAAATATTTGGATTTATTATATTTCCGCTCTTATCTAAAAAATCTTTTCCATCATATCCCAAATATTGGGTATATGCCTTTGTACTGTTATAATCTAATTCTTTTTCATACACAGTTTTTGCATTTACTCCTAATGAACTTAAACTAGTGTTTCCATCCTCCATATCTGCTACATGTAATCTAAAAGCTTTAATTTTCCTATACTTATCTTCATTAAGTAAACTTTCAAGTTCTTGCCTATATTCATCAACCTTTGTCATATCATATTTTTGAGCTAATATTCTTATTTCTTCATCAAATGATTTACCTAACTCATTTCTATTTTTTTGTAGGCTGTCACTGTAACACCACATTAATCCAAAAGTTAAAAATGCAAATATACTTATAAAACATACTATCTTTCTAATTCCTTTTATTATAGATTTATGATTATCTAGCGATAAAGAAAGTTCTTTTATTATACTATGTAATTCCTGTTTCATTTCTATACCATCATCAAATTTTTCAATTGCTTTTTTACACGCTTCCTCATCATTCAATCCCTGCAACTTTAAATCATTCACTGATTCTATAAGATGATCTCTCATTTCCTGTTTTAACTCTAAAGTACTTTTATTATTATCTTTTTTATATAGTGTGTCTAAATATTCATCGATTAGTTTCATTGATTATTCTACCTCCCCTAAAAATTGATTCATGACACTTTTAATGAATCTCCACTCTTGTTTCTTTAACGCTAAAAATTCTTTCCCCTCATCGGTTAAATTATAATATTTTCTTTTACCACCTGAACTCTGTTCATTACTCCAGTAAGATTTAATTATATTCTTAGACTCCATTCTTTTAAGTGCAAGATACATAGTTCCTTCTTTTAATTCAAATTCACTTTTTTCTCTTACTTGTTTTGCAATTTCATATCCATAACAATCTTTTTCATTTAATATGGACACAATCAAAGTATCAATATGTCCCTTTAATACTTCTTTACTTAATTCCATCACACCACCACCTTGTATTATAGAGTACTTATGTATATTATCATATACTACTATATAATGCAAGGTAGTTGTTAAAATTAAGTAATACAAATATCCGTATATTAGTTTTTAATCAATAAATACTAATATACAGATATTTAATTAAATAATATTGAATACATCCTTAGTTCGTATGATATAACAATTGTGAATGTATCTATATTGTAACATTTATTTAGTAGTATATTTAAATATTAAAAATAGTCTGATTAGTTAACCTCAGACTACTTTTTTAATGTTTTATTCTTAATTTTTGGCTATGTTAGCTTTCTTTGTGATAAATATGATATAAAAATAACCACACCTTAGATTTTCAATAGATTGAATTCTAAAATGTGGTTACTTTTATAACTTACTATAAATAATTCGTAATATATTAATATTATGCATTTTCTACTATATCATATTTAAAACATGTGTCTTTTATTGCTAATAAAAAACCTAAAACTAAGCCATTTTCAAAAGAGTTAATATTTAATACTATCTTTAGCACAACAGTTATCAATATTGCCAAAATAAAACCTAAAAAACTCAAAATACCCCTAGTTTTATTAGTTAATTTATTTAAGTCTTTTCGTATTACATTAAATACACTCCACATATTGTTATTTAATATATTCAATAAAAAGCTACAAATTAAATTTGATAATGCTACTCCTATTATTGTTGATACTACTCCATCCATTCGTCCCTTCACCCCATTTTACATTATATTACAATTGCCAACTTGATTATATTATACAAAATATTTAATTATTTTCCAATTATAAAATAATTTCATTAATTTGAAGTAAAGCTGCTTATTATATAAAAAACTACTATAAGTAATGAAAAATATAATACCTATAAAAATAGATAAGAATAAAAGAATTGCGTAAACTACGCCTACCATAATCTACTATAGATGCTCTAGATAAAAATTAAACCTCAATATAATCTTAAATTAAAATACTAGAGACTATTTAACATATACAGTTTTAAAATAAAATTATATAATAATATTATAGTTTTTATTTTAAGGAGGAGAAAATTAACGTGAGTAATTGTAACTTTAATAATTATATAACTTTAATAAATAAAGATAATAAAACTAAAACTTGTAAAGTGGGTTTTTCTTGGACAAGTTTATTTTTTATATATCTAGTACCTTTATTTAGATTGGACTTTAAAAACTTTGCTCTACAAATTTTATTATATAGTGCATGTATAGTTATAGTTCCTTTAAGCCCTATCTTAGTAACTATAGTATATATAGGCATAGCTATTTATTATAACAATTTATATATTAAGTACTTAGTAAATAAAGGATATATGCCTTATTCAGATAAAGATGCTCTACTACTTGATAAAGTTTTAAATAATAAGGTTGTAAATCTAGACTTAAACAAAACATCTGATGATAAGTTAGATACAATACCTAAAAACTCAACTTCACAGGTTTATGATGATTTAATTAAAAGAAAAGATGAGTTAATAAAATCACTTGAAAATGTTGACTATAAAGTAGAAGAAAATATTAAAGAATTTAAAGTAGTATTAGGTAAGCTATTAGAAGTATCTCCTAATGATGATGAGCTTTTTGATTTGCTTGCTGAAATCACTATTAAAGAAGATTACTTAATCGCTTTATATAAGGTTCAAGTTTGTGTAGATATGCTTAATGACTCAAGAAATTTATCAACTTTTATGTTTAATCATTATCTTACTGAGCTAAAAGACATTTACTTACCTAAGCTAAAAGAAAGTGAACAAAGAAATTTAAATATTTGCAGAACACCTTTATATGAAATTGATCAATATGTAAAAGAAAAATTAGTACAATATGAAAGAAGATTAAAAAGAGAAGAAAAAGAATATAGGGATAAAAGAAACTATGTGGTTTTTGACTTAGAAACTACAGGGCTTTCCCCTATTAATAATGAAATTACAGAAATAGGTGCTGTAAAAGTAATTGATGGTAAAATATCAGATACCTTTGAGATGTTAGTAAAACCTAACCAAAAAATATCTCAAAAGATAACTGATATAACAGGCATTACAAATGAAATGGTAAAAGATAAGCCTCCTATTGAAGAAGTTTTACCTAAATTTATAGAATTTATAGGAGGACTTCCTTTAGTTGCTCATAATATTGACTTTGATTATGGATTTTTATGCGAAAATTATAATCGTGTTTATAAAAAAGAATTTAATCGTAAAAAGTCTTGTACTATGAAAATGTATAGAAAGTGGTATAAAGATCAATATGATGAGAATGCTCCTTGTGCTAAGTTAGGTGATGTAGTACTAGAGTTATTAGGTAATGAAGAATATCTTTCTTATCTTTCTAATTCTCATAGAGGTTTAAATGATGCAGAATTTACTCAAAAAGTTTACGAAAATTTAATATAGGGCTATATTTTAACATAAGGTTAAAATTAGTAAATTTTAAATAATGGCTATGTTTTAAATGAGTGTTGAAAATGATACAATATAATTAACTTAGCAATTGTTATAAATTGTGAACATAGTATAAAGTAGATATACTGTTCAATTGAATTAAATGGGAAGGGGGATTATATTGAAAAGTCTATTGATATATATTGGGTTAATATTGGGAAATATATTAGTTTACATCTACTTAGGAGAAAATGTTTTACTTGTTACAGTTATTATTTCGTTGGTATTAGCTATTTTAAATCATATAAATAATCATGAATATATTTGTAATAATTGTAAATCTAAATTTAGAATAAAGTTTTACCAAATTATATCTTTTCATGCAGGAAACTATCGTAAGTTAAAGTGTCCTGTGTGTGGAGTAGTAGGTTTGGCACAAGAAGTTAAAGATATAAAGTGATTATTGGATTATGCTAACATTACAATATTAATATAATACGAACTAAATTAAGAGTTGTATGAATAAATACAACTCTTGATTTATTTTCCATTATATTAAATTTTAGAATTTAACTTAATATTTATAACTTTAGTTTTAAATTTTTTAAATCTATAGACACACCAAGCTCTAATAATACGTCTAAACCTATTAAACCATTTATATTTCCATTTTCATCTATAACTCCAAAATCTATTTCTATATCTTTTAAATCCATTCCACATATTGAAATAGAATCTATTTTCTTTCTATATGCATAGTGCTCTCCACCAATTCCGTACATAGTTATAAATTTATCTAATGGGGAAGCACTTATTCCAATACTAGAAACAATATCTGGAGAAATAATAGTATGACTTGCACCTGTATCTATAACTACATTTTTTATTAATTTAGATTTTCCTAGATAAGAAATCTTAATATCTATAAAAAGTAAACCATTGTCGTATCTTATATTCATCTTAAACGACCTCTTAATATAGGCATATTTACAATTTCCATACATAAATCTTCTTTAGATGTATGATATACAAATCTATCACCTTTACATCTTACTAGCAAATCACTAGCTTCTTTATCATTATCTATTACATCAATTAGTGCTACTTCATCAATATATTTATAATTTCCATCAATATGTTCTTTTAATTTTTCTAATAATACAAATTTATTTGGGTGAAGTGTCCTTACTTCTGACCATTTCATCTTATCACAACCTTTAATTTTTTATAGATACCTTTATTATACACATTAATTTTCTTAATTTAAATATTATTACAGAATATATTTCGCATTATATTAATATTGTTCCTCAAATCTACAAGTTAAAAATGCCCATAAATTAGTTGCTATTGCAAAAGTAACTGATATTAATATTATCTGTATTTTAAAGCTTGATTCTACACTTATAGTTGATAATTTTACTAATATACTTAATACAAATGCTATAACAAAGCATATTCTATATGAAATTACACAAGCTCTGGATTTATTTTTCTTTAAAGATTCATTATCAATTTGTCCTAATTTAGCCCACCAAAAATATGAGAAATATCCTGCAAAACTAAACCAGAGTAAATTATAGGGATTACCATTTAAACCACTAAAACCAAAAAAACTTAGAAAACCCAAAAAACATAAAGTATACTTTCTTTCTTTAATCATAACAAATTCTCCTTTATCAATATAGATAAGTGATATTTTTATCTCTTTATATTACATATATATCACATTAACTTCTAACTTATGACAAATATACATAATAATACTAATCATCTAATCAACAAATTTCTATGAATCTATATGATATCAAATGTATCTTTATTTCGTATTATATAACAATTGTGAATGTATCTATATTGTAACATTTATTTAGTAATATATTTAGGCTATGTTAGCTTTCTTTGTGATAAGTATGAGATAAAAATACCCACACCTTAGATTTTTCAATAGATTAAATTCTAAGATGTGGTTACTTCTATAACTTACTATAAATAATTTATAATATATTAAATTTACGTACAAATACTAAATATATTTTTTATAAATATTAATGTAATCATAAAAAATATAGATAAGTCTATTATAAAATATACTTTGAGTTTTTTTGTATTCCTATATTCTTTAAAATGTACTGATATTCTTTGAGCAATTTGTATATATGCACCTATAAATATATATATAATATTATCTTTAAATAAACCTATTAGTATGATTATTAAACTTAATAAATCTAATATATTAAATTTATCTTTACTAAAAAAATTTCTCATGTTCCCCCCTATTTTTATCGTAATGTATAACAATTGCTAACTTAATTATATTATATAAAATATTTAATTATTTTCCAATTATAGAATAATTTCATTAATTTGAAGTAAAACTTCAATTGCTAAACATTTTATTTTAGCTCCTTTAAGTTGTATTATTAAAACTTATTATTTATTAAGTTAATATCATTAATACCATTTTCTATACTAATAAGTTTATTACTATCCAAACTCTTAATAAATTCAATATATTTACAAAAAAAGTTACATAATACACTAAATACAATGTAAGTATTGATTTAATGTTATAATATAGAAAAGTTATATAAAAGCAAAGGGTCAAATAAAAAAACTCATGATATATAATGATAATTGTGGATGAAATTACAATAAGGAGGTGAATTAATTGTTTTTTATAATGGGAGTAAGTCAAAATCAAAAGAAGCTAGACTTTAAACAATTAAACGTATGTAAATGTTGTGGAAAGTACTCTAATATAGAAGTATATATGACTTATTGGTATTTTATGTTTTTCTTCATACCAATAATAAAATGGAATAAGGAATATTACATAAAAACAAGTTGCTGTGAAAAAGTATCTAAAATAGCTCCTGAAATAGGAAGAAGAATTGAAAAAGGTGAAGAAGTAAATCTTAATATAGATGAAATAGATTTTGGACAAATAGAGGATAATGTAAAGATTTGTACAAACTGTGGATATACAACTGAAGAAGATTTTATATATTGTCCAAAGTGTTCAAATAAATTATAATAAATAGTTTATTAAAACATTAAAGCATTACACATTTGTAATGCTTTAATGTTTTATTTAATAGATAAATCTAGTTAGCACAAGGGAGAATGTCTATAGATTTGTTTAAATAAGATTTTTTATAATTTATATTACTGGAAATTTCAAATTCCAGTAATATTTTTTTATTTTTGAGAAATACTAATACTGGAATTCTTTACACAATTATTATGTGTTTAATTTAGTTATTTATACACTAAATTTTCCATAATTTCAAAAAAATTTATATTGTGTAAGAGTTAGGTATCCTTTCTCCAAACATAATTGTAAGCTGTCCTAAAGTAGACGCCCAATTTTGGTTTGGAGAGGTCCATTTCTCCATAATTTTCATGGTAGATAAATATAGTGATTTTCTTAGCTGTCTGTACGATTGGATATATTTTATCAAGTTCTCTACTTTGCCATTCGGCGGCAGCCTCTACAACCTTATCTGTTATCTTAGATATCATTGCAGGAGACACATCAATGCCATATAGTTCTTCCATTTCAGATTGGATATCTCTTACACTCATACCACAGGCATAAAGACCTATTATTTTTTTATCTAGTTCATTACATCCAGTTTATAACAGCATCTTTTCTTGGAACTGTTCTTTTGTATTTAACATCAGGATATCCTATTACTAAACATGATAATAATTCATCAGAACTATTTACACCAAGGAAATCTAAGATATGTTTATTGTCTTTAGCAGCAACTATTGAAAAACCACTGAAGAAAGTACCAAGACCTAAGGCGTTAGTTATAAGTTCCATATTTGAAGAAGCTAAACCAGCATTTACATTGTTTGGAGAAGCTACAAATATGGCAACTGGAGCATTGAAGAATATTTTATCGTTTTTAATTGGGTCTTGTTTATACATTTCATATGAATGAACCCACATTTTTGCATATCTTTCTAAATAAGAAGTTTCAGGTGTTAAATTAGCTAAAATTGCCTCACCTTTTACTTTTAAACTTTCATAAACTAAATCTCTAAGTTCAGCAAGTTTTTCACTAACTACTATATAAGAAACATCTTGACTGTTTGTTGAAGTTTGAGTAAATCTTCCTGCTTCGATTATCTTT
>NZ_CATXCO010000053.1:0-12042 GCF_958366745.1 uncultured Romboutsia sp. | reverse complement strand
ATATATTGTATTCTTATATCTTTACATTCTCTGTTTATAGCAATAGCCTCCATAATAACTAACATAGATTCAGTTATGCACCACGCTATCGCTGCTCCTATATATGATATCTTAGGAACTAATATTATATTTAATAATATGCTTACAATAGCACTTATAGTTTGTATTTTTAATGCTACATTTTCTTTTCTATAAGGTATTAGAATTTGATTAACTTGCCAACTTCCAACTGCATTTACAACTATCAAAACACTAATTATTTTCAATGAATAACTTGCTGGAATAAATTCTTCTCCACCTAAAAATATCATAATTTCTCTAGATAACAAGAATATTCCTACTATACATGGTAATCCTATAATGTATATATAATTTATAGACTTAGAAATAACTTTTTTATATGCTTCATAATCATTTTTTATCAAATAGGCAGTTCTCGGAATAAGTACCGTTATAAGAGAATTTGTTATACTAAGTCCTATTCCTAATATAGTTTTACTTCTTAAGTAAAATGCTAAATGCTGTTCTGATCCATATCCTATAAATAATTGATCTAATTGCGTATATAACGCTATAATAAGTGTTGTAAAAAAATATATTCTTAACTCTTTTAAATAAGTTAGTATTTCTAATTTATACATCTTTTTATCAATATATTTTTTAGTATTTAAATAATTTAAAACATTATTGAAACATAGACCAAATATATTAATACCTGCATAAATCATATAATCATCACTATTTTTTACTATAGCAAACATAAGTATAATACTTATTATTTTAAATGCTATATTTCTAATAGTTATATAACTATATTCCTCTATCCCTTGATAAAACCAATCTATAGAAAATACATTTAGTATCAACATCATAACCATCATTAGATGTATATTCAATTCACTTTCAAATCTAGGTACATTGAATATGGCTAATAGATACACTATTATTGCTATAATAGATAAGCTAGCTTGAATTAATATTAGATTCCAAAATGTATTAGTTAGCTCTTTTTTGTTATCTCTATTTCTTGCAATTTCTCTTATACCGTATCGTGGTATACCAAAAGATGAAATAAGTATAAACCAGTTTACTATTGATGTTGCAAAATTAACTTTACCTATATTTTCAGCTCCCAATGTATATGACAGGTATGGTGCTGTAATCAAAGGAAAAACTATATTTGCACTTGTCAAAATAGAATTATATATAAAGTTTTTCTTTATAGACTTATTTTTCACCTTTTCACCTTCTGTCATTACACATTAATCTCTATTATATAAATCCCTAGTGTATACTTTTTCTTCTACGTCATTTAATTCACTACATAATCTATTAGATACTATTATATCACTCATAGATTTAAATTCTTCTAAGTCTGTTATCACTCTAGAATTAAAGAACTTGTCCTCTTTTAGTGCTGGCTCATACACTACTACGTCTATTCCTTTAGCCTTTATTCTTTTCATTATACCTTGTATAGATGATGATCTAAAATTATCAGAATCAGTTTTCATAGTTAAACGATATATACCTACAGTCTTAGGATTCTTCTTTATTATCATATCTGCTATATGATCTTTTCTAGTTTTATTTGAATCAACTATAGCAGATATTATATTATTTGGTACATCAGCATAATTTGCTCTTAATTGTTTAGTATCCTTCGGTAAACAATATCCACCATATCCAAATGAAGGATTATTATAATGACTTCCAATTCTAGGATCAAGTCCTACACCTTCTATTATTTGCTTAGTATCTAGTCCTCTTATTTCCGCATAAGTATCTAACTCGTTGAAGTATGCTACTCTCATTGCTAGATAAGTATTTGAGAATAACTTAACTGCTTCAGCTTCTGTAGAGTTTGTAAATAGTACTGGTATATCTTCTTTTAAAGCTCCTTGTACTAATAAATCAGCAAACTTCTTAGCTCTTTCTGATTGTTCTCCCAGTATTATTCTTGAAGGATATAAATTATCATATAGTGCTTTCCCCTCTCTTAAGAATTCTGGTGAGAATATTATGTTATCAGTATTAAACATTTTTCTTACTTTTTCAGTGTATCCAACTGGAACTGTTGATTTTATTATCATTGTAGCATTTTGATTTATTGATAATACATTTTCAATTACAGATTCAACACTTCTAGTATTGAAATAATTTTTTTCCGGATCATAATCTGTTGGTGTAGATATTATAACGAAATCTGCATCCTTATATGCTTTTAATATATCCGTTGTAGCTACTAAATTTAACTCTTTATTAGCTAAAAATTCTTCGATCTCTTTATCTACTATTGGAGATTTTTTATTATTTATCATATCTACTTTTTCTTGTACTATATCTAATGCTACTACTTCATTGTGTTGTGCAAGTAATATAGCATTTGATAAACCCACATAACCTGTTCCTGCTATTGCTATTTTCATAAACATTAATCTCCTATTTTATAATTTTTTCATATTTGATATTCTAAGTTATCTTTTTGTTTTATTATCTTTTCTATATTAGATGAAATAATTATCAATATCCAAAAACCTATTTTTGTATATGTGAAAGCACTTTCTGTTAATGCTATACAAAAATATAAAAATATTGCCATTGATAATATATAAGATATCTTACTGTTACTCTTATTAAGTGCTCTAAATGCGTTTAGTAAAATCAATATAAAAACAAATAGTCCTATTATTCCTGTGCATAATAATATTTCTAATAGACCATTATGTGCTTCTGTAACATCTCTTATTATTGCATTTTGTGCTATTATATCATTTCTACCATATCCAAATATGAGTGAATTTGGAATTATTTTCATAATAAAATCCCATATAAGAGTTCTACCAGTTAAAGTAACATTCTTTTGTAATATATTTTCTATAAAGCCTCTAAATACAGTTTCCTGTATTCTAAAAATAACAACTTGAGTATATATTATAGTATATATAGACATTAGCTTATTTATATTTATATTTATCTTTATTTTCTTTAACAATAATACATATATAACAAGTAACGATCCTACAATAAAACCTGTACTACTCTTTGATAAAAGAATAATTATTAATACCATAAAACATAGAAGAATATCTTTGTTTCTTACTTTTTCATAGATATATTCTGAACGTATAAGAATAAATGCAATTGCAGGAATCATAACCATTGATATACCATTTCTAGACTCAAAAGTTCCTACGAATACTTTTTGTGATCCTTGATATCCTATATACATATACGAACTTTGGACAAATATAGCTAAAATCAGATTATATATAATTAAAAGTGTAAATAAAATATTCAATGCATTAATAAAATTTTTAAAATCTTTCATACAATAATTAATATATATAATAAATCCAATATACACAAAATTTGTATATATCATTCCAATTGTTATATTATTATTTATCACTGCCGAAAATAGGATTATAAATGAATATAGCATGACTAATAAAATTAATTTAATATTTAATATGTTCTTATTATAATTGAAATTTTCAAATAGCATTAAATATCCTATTATACTTACAATCATTTTACTTGCACTTGAAAGTAAAATATTGTCATTTATTACATTTATTCCTATAAACGGTAATATAAATAGCACAATAAAATACTTTTTCGTAAATATATTCATATTACTCTCCTCTATAATTCTATATCAATATTTAATAAATAATTTGTTATATTTTATTTAGTAATTACATATGTCTTTATTAATTAATCTATAGCAAATGTATACTATAATATCCTTATTAAACATTATTGGTATATATTTAATCATTTTTATATATACTTTAAATGCATTAACAATATTTTTTGATTTTAAATGATATAATAATACGCCTCTATATCTTTTAGAGTATATTTTTTTTCTAGCATTTTTATCAAATTCAGCTAATTTTTTTATCATATCTTCATGCTCACGTAAATAAAATTCAAATTGTTCTTCATTCTTTTCCGAATCTAATTGATTTCGCCTGTCAGATGTATCAAATTCAACTAAACATTCCTCTATAACACCTATTGAAAATCCATATTTAAAATATCTTAACAAAAATGCTGCTTCTTGATTTCTTTTAAATCTTTCATCCCAACCCCCTATTTTTTCCGCTATATTTTTCCACATCATAATAGTATTAGTATAAATTAAGCTATCTCCACTTAAAAGTTCAAACCCTAAACTACCTTTTCTTTTAGGTATCACTATTTTTCCATTTCTATGCCATCCACAATATACAGCTTTATAATCTTTATTTTTGCACAAGAATTCTAATTGTTTTTCTATTTTGGTTTCTAAGTACCAATCATCATCGTCTAAAAAACATACAATTTCACCTGTGCTGTTTTTTATACCTGTATTTCTTGCAGCTGCTCCATTCATATTAACTTTATGCTTAATATATTTTACTTTTGGATTATTTGCATATGATGTCATTATCTCTTCTGTATTTTTTCTATCTTCACTTTTTTCATCATTATCATCTACTACTATTACTTCTATATTACTATACGTCTGATTTAATACAGAATCTATAGCTCTTTTCAACATATCAGCTCTTCTATAAGTAGTAATTATTGTACTAACTTTTAAATTTTTATTCATTTTATTACTCTCATTTCTATCTATATTTATTAGATATGATAATTTATTTAAAGTCTTTTATCCCATTTACCATTAACTTATATGCTCTAATAATGTCAATATTTTCACATACTTTTTTTCTTTTTCTTAGTAAAAATTGCAAACATAGTAATTTACTATATTTATTAGATATACAATAATATAATGCACCCTTGTCATGAAAATATTTTTCATTATATCCTTCAAACCAACAAGAACTATCTTGACTTACGTAACCTATCTTTTCTGGACTTGTATACATTTTCAATCCTCTACTAATACAATCTTTTAAAAATAGACTATCTTCTCCACTTCCATACTTAGTTCCTCCACCAAATAAAAGAGAAAAATGTACATTTGCTTTTCTTAAACTTGAAACTTTAGCAGCAATTCTAACTGTTCCATATTTTAAGAAATTATATTTTCTTACTCTTTTTTCTTTAGTTATCTGATAAATTGGTCTTTGTTTATTTGTACTTTCTAAATTAAATAATATAATATCCGCATCAGGATTTTTCTTAAAAGCTTTTATTATAATATCTTCGTATCCATCTACATATGACACATCTTCATCTGCAAATAAACAAATATCACTGTCGGCTCTCAGCAATGCATTATTTCTACTTTTTCCTACACCTCTTTCGTTAAGAGATATAAACTTAACTAAATTATTCCTATATTTAATATCTTCAAATTTATTTATGTCACACTGATTAATAATAATAGCGTCAGTTTGAATATTCATTTTTTCTAATAAACTGTAATCTTGTTGATGCATACAAGATACTAAAACCTGTAATTTCATATTTGCCTCCATTAATTTATACATATTATCGTCATAAATATTAAGAATATTTTTAATTAAATTTATAATTAAAATGGCACTTGACCCTATTTTATATATATATTTATTTTGTAACAATATTTTGAGATACATAATCTAATGAACTTACTTGTTTTTAAATTTATAGTTTAACTGTATACATATCAACTATACTTTATTTTAATACCTATAACCTCAATTAGACATATAAGTATAGTATTTTTATAATCCATACTCATTTATCTTCTTTTGATATTCTACCAACTTTAATTAAAACTCTTTTTATCATTCCTCATATTCAATCATCTATACTCAACACTACCTTATAAGTATTAGATACTTTTCCTACTAATACTGCATTATTATGTTTATAATATATTAGTAGCTTCACTTGTATTAATTACTTCATTTACATTTTTTCTTCTTTTTTTTATAGCATTAAATACATAGCATAAAAATACTACGATAGCCTTAGATAAAGATAGTTTTTCTATTTTTCGATACACATGCCAATTTTTCATTGCGGCTTTAAATTTATTATTAGATATAGATCCTTTTACTATTCTATATTTAGCTAATGGTATATCGATCCCATATGCTTTATATCCCTTTTTTAAAATATTCAACCATGTGGCAAAATCTTGTCTAGTTCTTATTAGAGGCATTTCAACATCTCTAATTATATTTCTATCTATAACAACTGTTAAACATCCTATTATTGTATTTCCTAACAATCCTTCATAGTCAATCATATTTGGTACTCTTACAGTTTTATTTAAATCTATCCCAGTTTCTGATATTACTTCATAAGATGTAAATGAAAATCCTATATTTTTTTCTGTCATAAACTGTATTTGCTTTTCTAATTTATTTGGTTCCCATAAATCATCTCCATCAAGAAATGCTATAAATCTTCCACTACTAACTTCAATACCTTTATTTCTTGCAACTGCTGCTCCAGAATTTTCATTTAATGCTATTAGTCTTATTCTTTTATCACGTTCTATATACTGTTTTACAATTTGCTTACTTTTATCAGTAGAGCAATCATCTATAATTATCATTTCCCAATTAGTGTAGGTTTGGTTAAGTACAGACTCTATGGTCTCGCTTATAAATTTTTCACAGTTATACATCGGAGTAATTACAGATACTTTCATATTCCACCCCCTTATTTTATTCCTTCAGATTTAGCCACTTTTAAAACAGTATTAATAATTATTTTTATATCTAATACTAAATTTCTTTTTGATAAATATTCAAAATCATACTTTACCTTTTCATAATCATCTATGTTATCTCTTCCGTTTATTTGTGCTAATCCTGTTATTCCTGGAAGTATACTATCTACATTACATTCTTTTCTAATTTCTAATAATCTTACTTCTCTCTCTATGACTGGCCTTGGTCCAACTAAACTCATATCACCTTTTAATATATTCACTAATTGAGGTAACTCATCTATACTAGTTTTTCTAATAAATTTACCTACCTTAGTTGTAAAATCAGAAGCATTAATAAACTCTTCAGTTGAAAGATTCGGAGCATCTATCTTCATACTTCTAAATTTATATATATAAAAAGGCTTACTGTTTTTCCCTATCCTAATTTGTTTAAATATTATAGGACCTTTAGAATCTAATTTTATAAGTATTGCTACTAGTAAAAATAATGGTGATAATAAAATAAGCCCAACCAATGAACTGACTATATCCATTGTTCTTTTGCTTATTGAATATAATGCTGACGCTTTATTTGCTACATTTGACAAATCAATAGTTATAGCATTTTCATATATTTCTTCATCAAATCTAAAACTTTCTTCCATTTACATTCCCCATTCTATTTATCTTTTTCTTCTTCCTCTTCTCCTACTTCTAGTATCCTGTTCATAATAATAGTTGTAGTATCCATTAGCTCCACTAGCTTCAAACTTATTTAAAACAACACCTAAAATATTAGCTCCAACTTTTTCAAGCCTTTCCTTAGAAATCTTCGCCATCTCAATGTCAGCCTCTCCTGCTCCGACAACAAAAATACAACCATCAGTGTAAGTTGATATAATTCCAGCATCAGTTACAATACCTATTGGAGGTGCATCTATAAAGACATAATCATAATAATCTCTTAAACTTTCTACAAAATCTTTTATCTTCTTAGAAGACAACATTTCAGAAGGATTTGGAGGTATCGGACCACAAGTTAACACATGTAGATTTCTTACATCTGTACAATGTACACATTCAGTAAAATTCTTATTTCCTAAAAGTATATCTGTAAGCCCTTCTACATTACTTATATTAAACATTCTGTGTACACTTGGGTTTCTTAAATCTCCTTCCATTATAAGTACCTTTTTGTCTAAGTTTGCAAAACTAACAGCTAAGTTAGCTATTACAGTACTTTTTCCTTCATTTTGAGTTGAACTTGTTACATTTATAACCTTTAATTCTTTATCTAAATTAGAAAACTCTATACTAGTTCTTATTCCTCTATAAGCTTCTGCTATAGGAGATTTTGGATTTCTTACACTTATTATTCTGTTCATATTTTTCATATATACCCTCCTATCTTTCTAATTTTTCATTAGGTACAACACCAAGTACCGAAAGGCCTAAATGTTTTTCTATATCTTGTGGTGTTTTTAATTTATTGTCTAAATACTCTATTAAAAATACAACAAATAATCCAATCATTGCCCCAAGAACTGCCGCTATTGCCATATTCATCATTTTATTTGGCTTTATAGGATTTTGAGGTAATATCGCTTTATCTATTACTTGTATATCATTTGCTTTAGTTATTCTTTTAACTTCTTTTTTAAATACTTTAGGTATTTCATTTGCTATATCTCTTGCTTTTTCTTTATTAGTATCTTGAACACTTATACTTATAATTTGAGTATCTTTTACAGGGGATACAGTTACATTCTTTACTAAATTTCCATATTTATCATCTAATTTTAGATTTTTTATAACATCATCTAATACTGATCTAGACTTTATTATTTCCCCATAAGTTACTGCAAGCTTTTGAGTAACATTAAATTGATCTCCAGTTATCATTTGAGTTTCTTCATTTTTTTCAGTATTTACTATTAAAGTTGATTTTGCTTCATACACTGGATTTAACATAAAAAAGCTTATTACTCCACTTACAACAACTGCTATTATTGTTATAAGTGCAACTATCCAAAATCTTTTTTTTACAATTCCAAAGTACTCCCTTAAGTCAACTGTTTCTTCCATTTTATTTCCTCCATTTTTCTATTTATTTCTATTTATTTCTATTTATTTCTATTTTTTTCGACAAATACAAACAATAATATAACATTATTCAAACATTTTGTATACATATTCGATGAAATTTCCTTTAATTTTCATGAAAAACTTTTTATGGTTATATATATTTTTATTACTACATTTAGCTATTCTAATCACTATTTAAATGGATTTAAATTCACTTGAATTTAATAAAAAAATTTGCTTCGATCTTTTCTCCAATGGATATATCCGCTTAACAAATATCATTTTTTACGTTTATAAAGCTATCGATGTTACTTATAGGTTATCCATATTTTTTTCATTATATAATTTTCTTATACGTAAAAAGAGAAGGTATATGATTTTAATAAAATCATATACCTTCTCTTTTTTTATTAATATTTATCTATTTCTTCTAATAGTTCTTCAACTAATCTATCTCCATTTATTTTTCTAACTATCTCACCTTTTTTAAATAAAAGTCCTTCACCTTTACCACCAGCTATACCAATATCGGCTTCTCTAGCCTCGCCAGGACCATTAACAGCACATCCCATAATAGCTACTGTTATATCTTTTTCCATGTGGTTTATCTTTTCTTCAACTTCGTTAACTACACTTATAAGGTCTATATTACATCTCCCACAAGTTGGGCAAGATACTACTTTTATCTTATCATTTAATAATCCTAAGCTTCTAAGTATTTCCTTACCAACTATAACTTCTTCACAAGGATCTCCTGTAAGAGATATTCTTATAGTATCTCCTATACCTTTAAGAAGTAATGCTCCAACCCCTATTGACGATTTTATAGTTCCCTTTTTAACACTTCCTGATTCTGTTATACCAATATGTAATGGATAGTCTACTTTCTTTGATATAAGTTCGTATGCTTCTAATGTTTTGTATATATCAGAAGACTTTAAAGATATTACTATATTTCTAAAATCTAAGTCCTCTAGTATTTTAACGTGATTCATTGCACTTTCAACTAAAGCTTCAGCAGTTGCAGATCCATACTTTTCAAGTAATTCTTTTTCAAGTGATCCACCGTTAACACCTATTCTTATCTTTAAGTTTTTCTCTTTACACTTTTCAACAACCATTTTTACTCTGTCTATGCTACCAATATTTCCTGGATTTATTCTAACTCCGTCTACTCCTTGGTCTATTACTTCTAGTGCTAATCTATAATCAAAGTGTATATCTGCAATTACTGGTATATTAACTTCTGATTTTATTTTTGCTATATTTTTAGCCGCAGTCATGTCAGGTATTGCAACTCTAACAATATCACATCCAACTTCTTCTAATCTTTTTATTTGTGCTATTGTAGCTTCTGCATCCCTTGTATCTGTGTTAGTCATTGATTGTATACTTATAGGATTATTACCTCCTATTTTAACATTACCAACACTTACTTCTCTAGATTGTCTTCTTTTATACATTTTTTCACCTTCTTCTTGAGTCATCTAAAATAGCTTTAATGTTTACAATATTCAAAGGATATATCTTTAATTAAGATACATCCTTTAATAATAAATATTTTATAAAAGTTTAATTTATTTATTTAAATTGTAATACACTAATATATTATAATTTAAAACAATTTTAATATATCTTTATACGTTACAAATAGCATGAATCCCATTAAGACCATTAATCCTACTGAGTGTATCATAGCTTCTTTGTTTGGATCTAATTTCTTTCCTCTTATAGCTTCTATACCTAATATTAATAATCTTCCACCATCAAGTGCTGGTATAGGAAGTAAGTTTAATATTCCTAGGTTTAAACTTATTACTGCTGCTATATATATAAGGTTAATAATACCCATTTTAGCTGCATCTGAAACTATTCCTATAACTCCAACAGGTCCTGCTACTGAGTTTTCAAATCCTCCTGGTATAGTTCCTGTAAATAGTTGAACAACAAATGTTAACATTTGCTTAATCATATCCCAAGTTGCTACAAATGCTTTAGGTATTGCTTTTATTATGCTTTTTTCGTAAACAGGTGATATACCTATAACATATTTTCCTTGTTCATTTTTTTCTGGTGTTATAGAAAAATCTTTAGTAGTGTTGTTTCTTTCTACTTTTATATTTATTGGCTGTGAAGTTTCTTTTTGTAAGTTGTTAACTATATCGTCCCAAGTTTGAATTTTGGCTCCATTTATTTCTATTATTTTATCGTTAACTTGAAGTCCTGCTTCTATTGCAGGCGTATTTTCTAATACTTTTCCTAATACATTACTATCACTTGGAGTTCCCATGTATGCTAGTACTGGTATAAGAAGTAATATTGTTAATATTATATTGAAAAATGGCCCTGCAAATATTATGCTTGCTCTTTGAAGAAGTGTTTTTTCTCCAAAAGCACGAGGATCGTTTGATTCTCCATCTTCACCTTCCATACTTACATACCCACCAAGAGGTAAAAGTCTTACAGAGTATTTTGTTTCACCTTTTTGAGTGCTATATATTTTAGGACCCATACCTATTGCAAATTCGTGTATTCTTACACCTGCTTTTTTTGCAAATAGGAAATGTCCTAGTTCGTGTATAAATACTATTATTCCAAATAGTATTATTGCTGCTATTATAGTCAAGTTTTAGACCTCCTTTATTTATAGTCCGCTCGATGCTAATATATAAGTCTCCCTCCAAACTTAAATGTCGGTTCAACTTATATATTAGCATCTTCGCTCAGTAGTTATATGTAGTTACTATAAAACTCCTTGATTTAACTCGTTGTGCTAGTTAGATTTAATTATTGAAAATACTAGAGTTTAGAATAGTTTATATTCTTTGTAAAAAACTTTATGTAGTAATTTCAATATATGTAGTAAAATAACTAGCACAACAGATTGATTTAGTTAAATATAATTATTTAATTAAGTTCTTAACATATTCTCTAGTCCATCTGTCAACTTCTAGAATTTCTTCTAAAGTTGGTTCTTCAATACTTTTATGTGCATCTAGTGTTTCTTTTATGTATTTTGGTATATCATAAAATCCTATTTTATCTTCTAAGAATGCTTCAACTAATACTTCATTTGCACTGTTTAATACTGCTGAATATGTACCTCCCATTTTTAGTGTTTCATATGCTAGCTGTAAACACGGGAATGTTTCTAAGTCTGGTTCTTCAAATGTTAATGTTGCTATTTTAGTTAAGTCTAATCTTTCAAATCCATTTTCAAGTCTTTCAGGATATGTAAGTGCATATTGTATAGGAAGTCTCATGTCTGGACATCCAAGTTGAGCTATTACTGAGCTATCGTTAAATTGCACCATTGAATGTATTATACTTTGTGGATGTACAACTAC
>NZ_CATXCO010000052.1:0-12606 GCF_958366745.1 uncultured Romboutsia sp. | reverse complement strand
CCCACCATGTACCCCAACTGCAGTTGTAGAAATATTAAAACATTATGATGTTGAATTAAATGGTGCTAACGTAGCTGTACTTGGAAGAAGTATGGTAGTTGGCAAACCTGCAGCAATGCTTTTATTAAATGAAAATGCAACTGTTACTATATGCCACTCTAGAACTAAAAATTTAGAAAAAGTAACTTCACAAGCTGATATATTAGTAGCTGCTGTTGGTAGAGCTAAAATGATAAAAGAAAACTCCGTAAAAGAAGGGGCAGTCGTAATTGATGTAGGTATAAATGTTGATGAAAATGGAAATTTATGCGGAGATGTTGATACAGCATCTGTACAAGATAAAGTATCTATGATAACTCCAGTTCCAGCAGGGGTAGGTTCTGTTACAACATCTATACTTGCTAAGCATGTAGTTAAGGCTTGTAAGAATCAAAACAATAAATAATAGATTGTAAGTTTTAGGGGGAATAGAGATGATAATTTCTGAAAATAAGCCTATAAATGAAATCTTAGGATTTTTAAAAAATGTAGAGAAAGTAGTTTTGATTGGATGTAATCAATGTGCTGCAATTTGTAAAAGTGGCGGAGAAGAAGAAGTTCTTAAAATGAAAGAAGCTTTAGAAATAGAAGGAAAAACTGTTTTAGGATACCGTATATTAGACCCAGCATGTAATTTATTAAAATCTAAGAAAGATTTAAAGGAATTAAAATCTGAATTAGCAGACGCAGATGCAGTTTTATCTTTAGCTTGTGGAGATGGAACACAAACTATAGTTAAAAACCTTAAGAATATACCTGTTTATCCAGCAAACAATACTATGTTTATAGGGGAAACAAAGAGAATTGGAGAATTTGAAGAAGCATGTAAGGCTTGTGGAGATTGTGAACTTGGATGGACTGGTGGAATATGTCCTGTAACTATGTGTGCTAAAGGATTAATAAACGGTGCATGTGGTGGAGCTAAAAATGGCAAATGTGAAGTAAGTCAAGATAATGATTGTGCTTGGGTAAAGATATATGAACGATTAAAAGATATAGATCAATTAGATAATCTCTTAGAAATAAGACCGATGAAGGATTATTCTAAACAAAATAATCCAAGAAGTCTAAATTTAAAAGAAAAACAAAATCAAAAAACTACTGCTAAAGCATAAGAATTTCTAAAAGGTTAAAAAGGAGGATATTTTTAATGAGCTTATTAAGAGAAACATTAGAAAGTGGAAAGTTTGCAGTTACAACTGAGATGGCACCTCCAAAGGGAACAGACCTTTCACATTTGATCGAATGTGCTAAACCACTAGTGGGAAGAGTGCATGCAGCTAATGTTACGGATTTTCAATCTGCAGTTATGAGAACCACTTCACTTGCTACATGTAAATTATTAAAGGATGTTGGATTAGAGCCAGTATTACAAATGACTGGTAGAGATAGAAATAGAATAGCTATACAAGGAGAAATGCTATCTGCTGGTGTATTTGGAATAAAAAATATGTTAGCTTTAACTGGTGATCATACAGTAGTTGGAGATCATCCACAAGCTAAGGGTGTATTTGATTTAGATTGTATAGGTATACTTCAAACAGCTGAAACATTAATGGGAGGAAAAGACTTAGTTGGAAATGAACTAAAAGGTTCTCCAGAATTTTATTTAGGAGCTTCAGTTACTCCAGAGTATGCTCCAATAGAAATACAATTAATGAAGATGCAAAAGAAAATAAATGCAGGGGCTAAGTTTTTCCAAACTCAAGCTGTATATGATATAGAGCATATGAGAAAATTTAGAAAATTAACTAAGCATATGGACTGTAAGGTATTAGCTGGGATAGTACCTTTAAAATCTCCTGGAATGGCTAAGTTCATGACTGCCAATGTTCCTGGTATATTTGTTCCAGATGAACAAATAGAAAGATTAAGAGCTGCAGGAAAAGAAAACTGGGTATCAGAAGGTATAAAGATGGCAGGAGAATTCATAAGACAATTAAAAGAAGAAGATTTATGTGACGGTGTTCATATAATGGCAATCGTAGCAGAAGAAAATGTTCCAGCTATATTAGATGAAGCTGGATTATAAAAAATAAAGAATTCTAAAATTAATTGTGATATGGGGGAATGGATATGAAAATAGCAGTAATTGGTGGAGGTCCAGGAGGATACGTTGCAGCAATAAAAGCAGCTATGCTTGGAGGAGATGTAACAGTTATAGAGAAAAAGAAAGTAGGAGGTACTTGCTTAAATGTAGGTTGTATACCGACTAAAGCGTTACTTGCATCTTCTTCAATGTTAATGAATATAAAAGAGGCAAAAAACTTTGGAATAAATATAGATGGAAAAGTTAATGCAGATTTTAGTGCTGTAATGTCTAGAAAAGATAAGATAGTAGATCAATTAATAAGTGGAATAGAATTTTTATTTGATAAAAGAGGAATAAATTTAGTAAATGGATTTGGTAAGCTTATAGATAAGAATACTATAGAAGTTACAAAAGAAGATGGAGAGATAGAAATTATAAAAGCTGATAAAATAATATTAGCTAATGGATCTGTTCCAATAGTACCGCCAATGTTTCCATATGATAAAAAGCGTATAATCACTAGCGATGAAGTGCTAGGGCTTTCTGAATTACCTGAGTCTATGTTGATAATAGGTGGAGGGGTAATAGGATGTGAAATAGGTCAGTTCTTTAGTACTTTAGGCACTGAAGTTACTATAGTTCAAAGAGGAGAACAACTATTACCATTTGAAGATAAAGATGTTGTAAAACAGTTGCAGAGACAATTTAAAAAGGATAAAATTAAAGTATTACTAAATAGTGGAGTTGATTCTTGCGAAGTAGTGGGGGACGAAGTAGTATCAACTTTATCAGACGGAAAAAAAGTAAATACTCAATATGTATTAGTTGCAATAGGTAGAAGACCTAATATTGAAAACTCTGGAATTGAAGAATTAGGAATAGAGTTAAACAGAGGTAAAATAGTGGTTAATGAAAATCTTGAAACAAGTGTAGAAGGTATATACGCAATAGGAGATTTAATAAACACTCCAATGCTTGCACACGTTGCATCTAAAGAAGGAATAATTGCTGTAGAAAATGCTTTTGGTAAATCTAAAACAGTAGATTATACAGCAGTTCCAAGATGTGTATATACTGAACCGGAAGTTGCTGCTGTTGGAAAAACTCAAAAGCAGTTAGATGCTGAAGGGGTTGAGTATAATGTAGGTCAGTTTGAATTTAGAGGATTAGGTAAAGCTCAAGCTATAGGTCATACACAAGGATTTATAAAAGTTCTTGCAGATAGTGAAGATAAAATAGTAGGGGCATCAGTAGTAGGTCCTCATGCAACAGATTTATTAACAGAATTATCACTTGCAGTACATTTGGGGTTAACTGTAGAGCAAGTAGGAGATGTTATACATGCACATCCAACATTATCAGAAGGTCTAATGGAAGCTCTTCATGATGTTCATGATGAATGTGTTCATGCAGCTCCAAAATTAACTAAGGCAAAGGCTTAATACAAAACAGAGTAAATTAAAAGCTCTGTTTTGACAAATAAAAAGGGGGAAATCTTAATATGGGATATAATATAGCAGTAGCAGGTAAAGGTGGAACTGGAAAGACTAGTCTTACAGGGCTTTTAGTTAATAACTTAACAACTAATAACAAAGGGCCAGTACTAGTTGTTGATGCAGATGCAAATGCTAATATAAATGAAGTATTAGGTATAGAAGTTGAAACTACTATAGGTTCAATCAGAGAAGAAGTTAACCAAAGAGAAAAACAAGGGAATGCTTTTCCAGGTGGTATGACTAAAGCTCAATACTTACAATATAGATTAAATACTTGTTTAGCAGAAGGTGACGGATATGATCTAATTGTAATGGGACGATCTGAGGGGGAAGGTTGTTACTGTTACGTAAATGGAATATTAAGAGAGCAAACTGATAAACTATCAGATGCTTATGAGTATTTAGTTATAGATAATGAAGCTGGAATGGAGCATTTAAGTAGAAAAACAACTAAACATATAGATAAACTTTTATTAGTTAGTGATTGCTCAAGAAGGAGTGTTCAGGCTGTTGCTAGAATTAGAGATTTAGCAAGAGAATTAAATTTAAGTGTAGGAGATATATACTTAATTGTAAATAAAGCTCCAAATGGAGAATTAAATGAGGGAATAAAAGAAGAAATAGATAAACATAATTTAAATCTTATAGGTGTAGTACCTATGGATGAAATGATATATGAGTATGATTCTTCAGGAATACCATTAGTTAACTTACCTGAGGATTCAAAGGCTAAGATAGCTATAAATGATATAATGGCTAAATTAGAGTTAAATTAGGCTTAAGGGGGAAAAAACTATGGCATTTAAGATGTCTGTTCAAAAATATTCTGGAAAGATATCAGAAGTAGAAATAGGGAAAGGGGAAAAAGCGATAAAAATAGGTGGAGAAAGTACTTTACCATTTTATAGCTTTGATGGAAATATTGGAAATACTCAAAAAGTAGGAGTAGAAATGTTAGACGTTTATCCAGAGGGATGGACTAATGAATTTAAAGAAATGTATAAAGATGTTTGTGATTGTCCAGTAAAATGGGCTAAATACATAGAGGAAAATTTAAAAGCAGACTTTATATGTTTAAAGCTTGAAAGTTCTGATCCAAATGGACTTGATAGAAGTCCAGAAGAATGTGCTGAAGTTGCTAAAAATGTAGTTGAATCAGTTAGCCTACCTGTTGTTATAGCAGGGTGTGGAAATCATGAAAAAGATGCTAAGGTATTTGAAAAAGTATCTCAAGATGTTGATGGAAATAACTGTTTATTTTTAGCGGCTACAGAAGATAACTATAAGGCAGTTGGAGCTGCAACTACTATGGCATATAGTCACAAAGTAGTAGCTGAATCTTCTGTTGATATAAACCTAGCTAAACAATTAAACGTATTATTAACTCAATTAGGTGTTAAACCTGAGAATATAGTTATGCAAATTGGATGCTCTGCTGTTGGCTATGGATATGAGTATGTTGCATCTACTATGGATAGAATTAGACTTGCTGCATTTGGTCAAAATGATAAAACATTACAAATGCCTATAGTAACTCCGGTTTCATTTGAAACTTGGCATGTTAAAGAATCTATAGCAAGTATTGAAGACGAACCACAATGGGGTCCGGCAGAACAAAGAGGTATAAATATGGAAGTGTCTACTGCAACAAGTGCTTTAGTTGGTGGAGCAAATGCAGTTATACTTCGTCATCCAAAATCAGTAGAAACTATAAAAGAATTAGTTAGTGCATTATCTTAATTAAATTGTAAGGTTAGGGGGAAAAATAATGGCATTAAAAGCTTTAGATATATTTAAATTAACACCAAAGAAAAACTGTAAGGACTGTGGATTTCCAACTTGTATGGCTTTCTCTATGAAAGTTGCTTCAGGAGCGGTAGAAGTAAGTAAGTGTCCACATATGTCTGATGATGCAATAGCAAAATTATCAGAAGCAACAGCTCCTTTAATGAGAGCTTTAAAAGTAGGAAGCGGAACTTCTGAATATGAATTGGGTGCTGAAACAGTATTATTTAGACACGAAAAAACATTAGTAAATAGAAATAGATATGCAGTAGCATTTGATGATTCTATGACTAATGAACAAATAGATTTTAAAATAGCTAACATAAAAGCTGTTAACTATATAAGAATAGGCGAAGAAATGAAAGCTGAAATGATAGTTTTAGAATACCGTGATAATAAAGAAGGATTCTTAAACTTAGTAAATAGAGTTAATGAAAGTGGATTAGATGTAACTCACATAATAGTATGTGAAGACGTAGATATATCTAAAGAAGCTATAGAAATATTAAAAGATAAAAAACCAGTAGTTTATGGAGCTAATAAAGAAAACTACAAGGGAATGGTTGAATTAGTAAAAGACATTAAATTAGCTTTAGGTGTAAAGGCTGCTAACTTAGAAGAGTTATATGCTACAATAGAAGCAATTCAAGGATTAGGATATAGAGAGTTAATATTAGATGTAACTGGAGAAAATATAAAAGATACATTTACAAATGCTGTTCAAGTTAGAAGAATAGCTTTAAAAGAACAAGACAGAACATTTGGATACCCATCAATAGTATTTGCAAATAAACTATCAAATAATGACCCACAAATGGAAGTGGCCCTATCATCAATGTTTACAATAAAATATGGATCTATAATAGTAATAGATGACATAGATTACTCAAAAGCATTACCATTATTCGCATTAAGACAAAATATATATACTGACCCACAAAGACCAATGAGAGTAGAACCAAAAGTATATTCAATGAATAATGCAGATGAAAATTCACCAGTAATGGTTACTGTTGACTTTGCATTAACATACTTCATAGTATCTGGAGATATAGAAAGATCTAAAGTTCCAGTATATTTAGCAATACCAGATGCAGGAGGATATTCTGTATTAACTGCTTGGTCAGCAGGTAAATTTAGTGGAAGTAGCATAGCTAAATTTATAAAAGAAAGTAAAATAGAAGATATGACTAAGAATAGAGATTTAATAATACCAGGAAAAGCTGCTGTATTAAAAGGAGATATAGAAGATAATTTACCTGGATGGAATGTAATAATAGGAACAGAAGAATCTATGGAAATACCGAAGTTCTTAAAAGAGTATAAAGCTAAGCAAGATGAAGCTGTAGCAAATGCATAGTATATAAATTCAAATTGTAACTAAATATTATTTAACTACTGTTACAAAATATAATAAGTAATTTATAGGGGGGATAAATCAAATGGAAAAGTTTATGATAATAGGTGAAAGAATACACTGTATATCACCAATAATAAGAAAAGCTTTAGCTGAGAGAAATCCTGAACCAATACTAAAAAGAGCTAAGGAGCAATTAGAAGCTGGCGCACACTATATAGATTTTAACATAGGTCCTGCCGAAAGAGATGGAGAAGAGTTAATGACTTGGGGAGTTCAATTACTACAAAAAGAGTTTAATAATGTTCCTTTAGCTTTAGATACTGCAAATAGAAAAGCTATAGAAGCAGGACTTAAAGTATATAATAGAACTCATGCAAAACCAATAATAAACTCAGCTGATGCAGGTTCAAGACTAGATTTAATAGATTTAGCAGGCGAATATGAAGCTAAGGTTATAGCTTTATGTGCTAAAGAAGGTATACCAAAAGATAACGATGAGCGTATGGTTTACTGCCAAGAAATGTTAGAGAGGGGTCTAATGGCGGGATTAGAGCCTGAAGATATGCTATTTGATCCATTATGCTTAGTTATAAAAGGAATGCAGGATAAGCAAGTAGAAGTTTTAGAAGCTATAAGAATGATGACTGAAATGGGATTATTAACTACAGGAGGGCTATCTAATGTATCTAATGGGTGCCCAAAATATGTAAGACCAATACTTGATAGTGCATTTTTAGCAATGGCTATGGCAAATGGATTTAGTTCAGCTATAGCAAATCCTTGTGATGAACAATTAATGAGAACAGTAAAATCTTGTGACATAATAAGAGGAGCGTCTCTATATGCAGACTCATTCTTAGAGTTAAATGAAGGTTCATTTGCATTTAACGTATAAGATATAAAAATATAATTGAAGAAGTCTAAAAAGGGGGAAATATAGAGTGAACTTATATAATATAATTTTTACGGGATCAGAGCAAGCTTTAGAAGCTGCAAGGGGATTATTAAATCAAGCGATAGAATCAAATGGAAGAGATCATAAAGTAGCATTCCCTGATACTGCATACTCATTACCTTGCATATATGCAGCTACAGGAAAAAAAATGAACTGTTTAGGAGACTTAGAAGGTGCCCTTGAAATAGTAGAAAGCTTAATAAATAAAATTCATTTATTAGAACATGCCTTAAATTCAGGTTTAGCTACAGCGCTTGCAGCTGAAGTTATAGAAGCTATAAAATATGCAACTAGTGATGCCCCATACAGTGAGCCGTGTGCAGGTCATATAACTGATCCTATAATAAGATCACTTGGTGTTCCGCTAGTTACAGGAGATATACCAGGGGTTGCAGTTATTCTTGGAGAATGCCCAGATTCTGAAACTACAGCTAAAATAATAAAAGATTACCAATCTAAAGGTTTACTTACTTTCTTAGTTGGTAAAGTAATAGATCAAGCTATAGAGGCTGAAGTAAAAATGGGGCTAGAACTAAGGGTTATACCTTTAGGTTATGATGTAACATCTGTTATACATGTTGTATCTGTTGCAGTAAGAGCCGCATTAATATTTGGAAATTTAACTCCAGGAGATTTATCAGGATTATTAGAATATACTGCTAAGAGGGTTCCAGCATTTGTAAATGCATTTGGACCACTAAGTGAATTAGTTGTATCTGCTGGAGCTGGAGCTATAGCTTTAGGATTCCCAGTTATAACGGACCAAACAGTTTCAGAAGTACCAATGAAATTATTAACTCAAAAGGATTATGATAAGTTTGTAGCCACTTCATTAGAAGCTAGAGGAATAAAAATAAAAATAACAGATATACCAATACCTGTATCATTTGCAGCTGCATTTGAGGGTGAAAGAATTAGAAAGAACGACATGTTTGCTGAATTTGGTGGAAATAAAACTGAAGCTTGGGAACTTGTTATAAAGAGAGAATTAAGTGAAGTTGAAGACCATAAAATATCAGTAATAGGTCCTAATATAGATGAAGTAGAAACAAATGGAGTAGTAAGATTACCACTTGCTATTATAGTTAACATAGCTGGTAAATCAATGCAAGATGACTTTGAACCAGTTCTTGAAAGAAGATTACATTATTTTTTAAACTATATAGAAGGTGTAATGCATGTTGGTCAAAGAGATATGTCTTGGATAAGAATATCTAAAGATGCTTATGAAAAAGGATTTAGATTAGAGCATATAGGAGAAGTTTTATATGCTAAAATGAGAGATGAATTTGAGTCTGTTGTTGATAAGTGCGAAATAACAATAGTAACAGATGCTCAAAAAGTTTCTGAATTAAAATCTCAAGCTATAACTAGATATGATGCTAGAGATGAAAGATTAGCTTCATTAGTAGATGAAAGCGTTGAAGAATTTTATTCTTGTAACCTTTGCCAATCTTTCGCACCAGCACATGTTTGTGTTGTCACTCCTGAAAGACTTGGACTTTGTGGAGCAGTTAGTTGGTTAGATGCTAAGGCTACTAAAGAATTAGATCCAACTGGACCTTGCCAACCTATAGTTAAAGGACAATGTCTAGATGATAGATTAGGAAAATGGAAAGCAGTTAATGATACAGTATCTAAAATATCTCAGGGAGCTGTTGAAAATGTTACATTATACTCTATACTTGAGGATCCAATGACTTCTTGTGGATGCTTTGAATGTATTTGTGGTATAATGCCTGAAGCTAACGGATTTATTATAGTAAATAGAGAATTCTCTCAAATAACTCCTGTTGGTATGACATTTGGAGAACTTGCTTCTATGACAGGTGGAGGGGTTCAAACTCCAGGATTCATGGGGCACGGAAGACATTTCATATCTTCTAAAAAGTTTGCTTATGCAGAAGGTGGACCAGAAAGAATAGTTTGGATGCCAAAAGAATTAAAAGACTATGTAGCTGATAAATTAAATGCTACAGTTAAAGAAATGACTGGTATAGAAAACTTCACAGATATGATATGTGATGAAACTATAGCTAGTGATTCAGAAGGAGTATTAGCATTCCTAGAAGAAAAAGGTCACCCAGCATTATCAATGGAATGTGTAATGTAATTTAGTATACTAGGAGGATTACTGTGAAAGTTATACCAAATTTAAAATATACTGACAAACATGAATGGGTTAAAATTGATGGAGAATTTGCCTACATAGGAATAACAGCTTATGCTCAAAATCAATTAGGAGAAGTATTATTTGTCGAAATGCCAGAAGTTGGAGATGAATTAAACCAAGGTGAAGAGTATGGAGTTGTTGAATCTTCAAAAGTAGCATCAGACTTAATAGCTCCTTTATCTGGAGAAGTTGTTGAAATAAATGAAAGATTAGATGATGAACCAGAATATATAAATGAAGATCCATATGATGCATGGATAGTAAAAGTTAGGGTAGCTGATGAAGATGAGTTAGAAAACTTATTAAATTCAGATAGTTACGAAGCTAGTATAGACTAATTTAAATAAGAGTATGAAAGGGGTGAGTGCACACAAACCTTTTATGCTCTTTCTTGATACCGGTGATATAACATATGCTAAAATTATATTAGAAAAGCATATTGGGGGATTTAGATATGGTGAAAGTGACTTTTACATCGCATAATAAAGAGATTTATTGTAATAAAGGGGATAAATTACTAGATGTTGCAAGGAATGCAGATATATTTATAGATGCACCTTGTAATGGAAATGTATCTTGCGGTAAGTGCAAGGTAAGGCTAATTAAAGGTAAAGTTGATACAGAGAAAACTCATCATATAAAAGATGAAGAATGGAATCAAGGATATATATTAGCATGCAATACAAAAGTAATAGAAGATATTGATATAGAAGTACCTTCAAAACTATCATCATCTATGTATGGAATGAAAATAGAAGGTAGTGATAATAGAAAAGATAAGGAAGTTTTTGATAGAGCAAAAAAAATAATTAAAGAAAATAACTTTAAATTTGAGACTAATATTGAAAAAACTTACATAGAGTTAGATGAACCAACACTAGATGATAATATAAGTGATATTGATAGAATAGAAAGACATATAAGAAACAGTTTGGGATATAATGAAATAGACTTTACTATAGATTTATTAAGAAAAGTACCAACAGTTATAAGAAAAGATAATTTTAAAGTAACTATAACCTACATTAAAAAGAAAAATAAAATAACTATACTTAATATAGAATCAGGAAACACAGAGAATAAACTTTATGGAGTTGCTATAGATATAGGAACAACATCTGTAGTTGTATGTTTAGTTGATTTATATACAAAAGAAATTTTAGATAAAGCTTCATCTGGAAATGCACAGATAAAATATGGGGCAGATGTTATACATAGAATTGTATACTCAACAAAGAAAAATGGATTAAAAGAATTAAATGAAGCTATAGTAGAAGATACTATAAATCCATTATTAAATTCTATATATACTAAACATAATGTAGATAAAGATAATGTGGTTAGCCTTGTAGTAGCAGGTAACACTACTATGAGTAGTTTATTTTTAGGTGTATACGCAGATTTCTTAAGACAAGAACCATTCATACCACCATTTTTAAAATCTCCTAAATTAATAGGAAAAGATGTAAGATTAAATATTAATGACAGTGCACAGGTATTTTTATCACCTTCTGTAGCAAGTTACTTAGGAGGAGATATTACAGCAGGTGTATTATCTTCTGGTATTTGGTCTAGCGAAGAAAATGTGCTATTTATTGATTTAGGTACTAATGGAGAAATAGTATTTGGAAATAAAGATTATATGATGAGTTGTGCTTGTTCTGCAGGTCCTGCATTTGAAGGTGGAGGAATAAGTTGTGGAATGAGGGCTTCCAATGGAGCTATAGAAAAGGTAAAAATAGATGAAAAAACTTTGAATCCAACTCTTACAACGATAGGTGATGCGGATCCAATAGGAATATGTGGCTCAGGTATAATAGATTTAATATGTCAAATGATACTTACAGGAATAATAGATAGAAGAGGAAAAATACATAGAGATATAGACAATAGAAGGATAAGATTTAATGAGTATGAAATGGGAGAATATGTATTAGCATTTAAAGAAGAATATAACTTAGAACAGGATATAACTGTAAATGAAGTTGATATAGATAATTTTATAAAAGCTAAAGGAGCTATATACTCAGGGGCTTCAGTTTTAATAGAAAGTTTAGGTATGGATTTTAGCGTAATAGACAAAGTATATATAGCTGGTGGAATAGGAAATAACTTAAATATAGAGAACTCAATATTAATAGGATTACTTCCTGATATAGAAAGAGAAAAGTTTGTATATATAGGTAATAGCTCATTAGTAGGTTCTTATTTAGCATTGATAAGCAAAGACGCAAAGAAAAAGGTACAAGAAATAGGTACTGAAATGACTTATGTAGAATTAAGTGTATACCCTACATATATGGATGAATTTATATCAGCATGTTTTTTACCACATACGAATATAGAACAATTTCCAACAGTTAAAGCAATACTAGGAGAGTAAATTTTAAAAATAAGGTTGAATTATATATGGTTAAATTTGATTGACTTTTTATAAAATAGGGTGCTATACTCAAGGTATAAATGAATAATAAAAAACGAAATCATGAAGGTTTCTTTAGTGTATGGAAATACCTGAAGAAACCTTTTTTGCTTACTATAACTTTTTATGCATCAAAGAGGTGTAAATGGTTTTAGAGGAGTGAAAAAATATGTTTTTGAGCGAGGATATATCGTTGGTGAAATGAAGTGTTTCGCCGACACGTCGCTCAAGCGAATCGAATTTTAGTACAATTTAAGGGGGAAAAAATATGTGTGAATCTGCAGCTTATATTTTAAAGGAAGATGGAATGGAGAGGATAATGGACAATGTTGTTAGTGTAGATC
>NZ_CATXCO010000051.1:0-12686 GCF_958366745.1 uncultured Romboutsia sp. | reverse complement strand
TGATATGCTCCCTTTATGGTGGACAGTTAAAATAATAAAACTGTCATCATGAAGGGAGTATTTTTATGTCTAAAAAATCTAGAATATCTTTTGAGATAAAAATTAAATATGTACAAAATTATCTTGCTGGTAAGATAAGCATATCTAATGTATGTAAAGAGTTGAATATTACAAGATGGGCTTTCTATTTATGGATCACTAAATACGATTCAAGCGGGGCCGAAGGTCTTTGTCAAACTTCTCAAAATACAAAATATCCTAAGGAAATTAAGAATTTTGCAGTCGAAGACTATCTTTTAGGAAGAGGAACTTTATTAGATATATGTAAAAAGTACAATATTTCTTCAGATTCAGTACTTCGTAGGTGGATTAAAATGTATAATAATAGTCATAAACAATGTAAAACTCTTAATGTTAAGGAGAATAAATTTATGACTAAAGGTAGAAAAACAACTTACGATGAAAGAATTGAAATAGTAGCATTTTGTATTGAAAATAATGATAATTACCAACTAACTTCAGATAAATATAAAGTATCATATCAACAAGTTTACTCTTGGGTTAGAAAATATAAAACCGATGGACAAGATTCTCTTATAGATAGTAGAGGTAAATCTAAAACATTTAATGAAATGAGTGATTCACAAAGACTTATGGCTCAAATAAAATTATTAGAGGCACAAAATAAACGCTTAGAAATGGAAAATGACTTCTTAAAAAAATTGGAGGAAATAGAAAGGAGGCGATAGTAACTAAATTTAAAAGGGAAAACATATATATTGCAATAAAGGAATTAAATTTACAAGGTTATCCTATTAAAGTGTTGTGTGATTTTGCAGGCATAGCAAGATCTTCATATTATAAATGGTTAAATAAAGTGGAAACTAAAAAAGACAAAGAAAATTCAATTATCATAAAAGAATTAACAAAGATATATGATGATGTAAATGGTATTTATGGTTATAGACGTATGACTATGAATATTAATAGAAATTTAAATAAGCAATATAATCATAAAAGAATCTATCGATTAATGAAATCTATAAATTTACAATCAGTAATTCGCAAGAAAAAGAAAAGATATATTAAAAGTACACCTCAAATTACTGCCGAGAATGTGCTAAATAGAGATTTTAGCGCAGCTACGCTGAATGAGAAATGGTTAACTGATGTAACTGAATTCAAGTTAACTAATGGGACGAAGGCCTATTTAAGTGCAATAATAGATTTATATGATAATAGTATAGTTTCCTATGTTTTGGGACACTCAAATAACAATAAACTTGTATTTGATACATTTGACTTAGCCATAGAAAGAAATCCAAGTGCAAGTCCATTACTTCATAGTGATAGAGGATATCAATATACAAGCAAAGCATTTAAGTTAAAGTTAGATAAAGTATCAGCAACTCAAAGTATGTCTCGTGTTGGTAGATGTATAGATAACGGACCAATAGAAGGATTTTGGGGGATTATTAAGTCTGAGATGTATTATTTAAGAAAATTTGATAACTTTGATGAGTTAAAACTAGCAATAGATAATTATATAGAATTTTATAATAATAAAAGATTACAGAAAAAACTAAAAGGCCTAAGCCCGATTGAATATCGGGCTCAGACCTTAGTTGCTTAATTTTTATTATTTGTACTGTCTACTTGACAGGGAGCAGTTCATCCCAATATGTCTAGCTGTTTTTATTTATCACTTATCACACAATTGTCTAACATAGCCTTTTAATAAAAAATATATACTTTTAATATATTGTGACTAATTTATAATAAATAATATTATTTAAGATAGTTGAAATTATGATATAAGAATACTAGATCGTATTAAATGTAATTATAAATGTATATTATATTAATGAATCTATATTAAATAGATAGCTTAATAAGTAGGAATACAAGAACTAATAAGAAGAGATGTTGGTAGAAATACGAACATCTCTTTTTTAGTGCAAAAAATTAAAAGGAGGAAGTTAATATGATTAAATTATGGAAGAAAGAAGATTTAAACTTATTATCAGAATATCCCAAGGAAGTAGTTGAAAATGTTGATAACAGTATTAATATTCTAGATGAAAGCTATGGATACAACAGAAAACTAACAGATGATGGTGGATATGTGTGTATAATTGAGGATATTAAAGAAGTAGAAAATTTAAAATCAAATATATTAAAGGGATTAGTGGAAGAGTTTAGTGATGTACTACATCAAGATGAAACTAATACATATAGCTCAACTTTATACATACTATCTAGTGATTATAGTATTACTGTAATAACTAAAAATGAAGAAACTGAGTACTTACTTAAATAAGCATATACATTGATATAATGTGTATGTTTATTTTTAATTCAAAAATAAAGGAGAAATGCATAATAAATAAGAAGAAAACACTTGACAAGAGAGTTGATATAGTTTCACTTAAATTAGTAAAAGAAAGTAGTGTTTTATATGAAACTAGAAAAATAAGTAATCCTTATGATGCTTATAAATTAGCAAAGAACTTTTTAGTAGATAGTGATAGAGAGAAGTTTGTAGTGGTATGTTTAGATACAAAGAATCAGCCAGTAAGCATAGAAGTTGTAAGTATAGGCACCATAAATTCAGCTATGGTACATCCAAGAGAAGTATTTAAAGTAGCTATATTAACTAATGCATTTAAAATAATATGCTTTCACAATCACCAATCAGGTAATACTGATTTTAGTAGGGAAGATGAAGTTATAACTAAAAGACTATAAAAGTGTGGAGAAATACTAGGCAGTGAATTAGTAGATTATATAGCTATTGGAGATGATGACAAATACTTTAGTTTCGAAGAAAACTGTAAGATATAAGAGTCTTAGCTTAAATAAATTAGGCTAAGACTTTTATATTGAGGATTATATAAGAAATAAAATAAGAAATTTTTTAAGGGATAATATCAAAGAAACTTTCTGTAAAAGTAGTTATTATTAATAAATAATAATATAAGGAGGTGGAGTGTAAATATGAAAAAAAGTGACTTTAAAGGTATCTATGCAGAAATGTCTGAAATCCTAGGTGAAGAAATAGTAAAAATAATACATAAACATTACAAGGGACAACAGGTTAATTTCCCTATGAAATTATACTCAAATGAGTATGTAGAAAATTATATAATAGAAAATTACTCTGAAAAAACTGTAAGAGAGATATCTAGAACATTAGGTTACTCTGATAAGTGGGTGCAGAAATTAATAAAAAAGATTAATTCAAAGTAATAAAAATAAAGAAATTAATAAAATTGACTGAATTGGAGAGGATAAATATGAAAGAAATAATTTTAAACTCAGCACTAACAATATCTCTTATAATAGGAGCTATAGCAGGATTTAAAATATTTAAGTGGCTAAGAAGTCATTTTGTATTTATAGGAACACCATTAGGTTTTATTACAGCTTTTGTGGCATGTTCAATGTTTCCAGCTATGTTAGTATATGGAGTTTTAGGAGGAACAATAAATGAAGTAGATAAGACCGTATCTAATATTACAAAACCAAAATATGAAAAATATATAGATGATGCAGAACAAGCAGAAACTACTGAAGAAAAAATAAAATATTTAAAGAAGTCATTAGATGAAGAATATAATACGAAAGCATTACAAGAAATTACATATATTATAACTACAAAAATTCAATTTAATGAAGAATATGAAGTATATTACAATATGGTAAAAGATAGCTTTAAGTCAAAAGATCTTAATATACTACATATAGAGATGTATAAAAGATTTGCAGATAATGAACTTTATAACAAAAATTATGATAAAGCTATAGAATACTTGAAAAAAGCAGAAAAATTAGGTATGAATATAGGAGATTCACATGTATTTTGGGAGATAAAAGAAATAAAAGATAATGAGAGAAAATACAATAGTGAACCGAATAAGGATTTAGAAAATAAAAGAGAGGAATACTTAAATAAGTTTAGTGAAATAAATAATGAAGTAAGTGAATTTAATTATAGCGGAACAGATACACAAATTAAAGATACCTATTCTTTAGTATTAAAGAAATGGGATAATGCATTAAATGAAATTTATAATGATTTGAAAAATATATTATCTAGTACAGATATGGAATTGCTTAGAATAGCTCAGAAAGATTGGGTAATAAGACGAGATAAAAGAGCAGAAGAAGATTCTAAAATGTATGGAAGTAATTCTACAGAAGAAATAGAGTACACTAAGTCACTAGCTGATTCCACTAAAGAAAGGTACTATGAATTAATTGAAAATTATTTAAATTAATTACATAGAAATATATTAAGTTTATATATTCAAATATATTTAATTACGATAAATAATTTTAATATATAGATTAGAAATTTAATAATTTTAAATAGTTATTTTAAGGATATTGTAATCGAAGCAATATCCTTTTTTAATAAAAAAATATATATAAAGGAGATGATGACAATAACACCAATAGATTTATTTGTATTAGGAGTTGGCTGTGGGATAGCATTATATTTTAAAGCAAAAGATAAATCAAATAAATAATTTAGGAGGAGATAAAAATGGGATGGTTTCTAGCAGGATTTACAGCAGGAGTAGCAATAGCAGTAATAATTGAATCAGACTTAGTTTATGCTTAATAATAGAAGAAATGGAGGAAATGCTAGTGGAATCAAAAAAGAAAATACCAGCGAAGAGAGTAAACGTTGTATCTCTTAAAGTAGTTAAAGAAAGTAGTGTTCTATATGAAACTAGAAATATAACTAATCCTTATGATGCATTCAGATTAGTAAAAAGTTTTTTAGAAAATAGTGATAGAGAAAAGTTTGTAGTAGCTTGTTTAGATACAAAGAATCAACCTATAAATATACAAGTAGTTAGTATAGGTAGTTTAAACTCCGCAATAGTTCATCCAAGAGAAGTATTTAAAGTAGCTATGTTAAGTAATGCATCAAGCATAATATGTTTTCATAATCATCCGTCAGGTAATATAGATCCAAGTGTAGAGGATGAAAATATAACAAGAAGGTTAAAAGAATGCGGTGAGATATTAGGTATAGGATTAATTGACCATATAATACTAGGTGATAGAGATAGATACTTTAGTTTTAAAGAAAATAACAAGATATAAGAAGTCTTAGCTTAAAAATAGAAGGTAAGACTTGTTATATGTTCCAATTTAATTAACTGGGGCTAAAGGGTGAAAAAAATAGTTCCCTAAAAGCCCTAGAAATTTAACTAAGTATAAGTTAGGAGTATAAATATGATTAATATAGAAAATAAATTCATGACTATAGGCGTAAAAGAAAATATAAGTCTAGATATACAGTTATTCATGTGGAATGAAATAGAAGAAAGAATTAATGCAGGAAACCAAGTAGATTACATACAAGTATTTAATATAAGTGTTATTGATGAAGTAAGAGGGATAGTTAAAATAGAACATATTCAGGAAGTACCCGAATATAAAAAGACATTAATAATAAAAAGTAAAGGTGTGAAAAGTAATCTAAAAGTATTTGTAACATTTGAATCTGAATATGCAACGATGATGTTAGCCTCTGAATACTGATTTAAAGGAGTTAATGATATGAGTTATGAGTTAAAAGAAGAAGTATCTTTTGATATGGATAAAGAATTGTGGTTAGGAAATTTGAGATTTGACTTTTACGATAATAAAGAAACACTTTGTAACAAATTCTTCCCATCAGATTTAATATATGAATTAGATAAACAGGAGGTAATATCTTTAAAGAAGATACAAGAAGAAGTTAACCTAATACAGTTTGATATGATAAAAAATTATAATAACCTTGTCTCATTATGTGGTGGACAAGGTTATTCTTTTGAGAAGGTTTTATATACAGAGATGGAAGAAGCTAATTATGCTATTAAGTTAGTGCCTACAATAGATAGTTACAATTATATATACATATATAGAAATGGAGATAAATGATGGCTAAGAAAGAAGAATTATTTGAAAAGGAAACTAAGTACTGTAAGATAATAAAAAGTGTAACTGTTGTTGATGGAGAGGAAACTTTTGCTTTGGAGAAAATATATATAAAAGCTTTAGATAGATATGAAATAAGATTATGTTTATATAAAGATTGTAGAGATAGGCTTAGAAAATTGATTCCACGAAGTACTGATATCGACGAGAGTTTATTTAGAGATTTAATATTATTAGGTATTAAGTCGGGTATATTAGGGAAAGAATTTTTAGATGGAATAAAATGATTATACAACATGTATAGTAAATAAGCTAAATATAGTCTAAAAAAGTAGGGCAAGCAGGGCTTCTTAAATTTTAAATATAATAACTAATTATAAGTAGTTAGGAATAATTAATTACAACTAGTTATAATTAGTTCAACTATAGAAGCCCTGAAAGCCCTAATAAATAGAATAAGAAATATAAATTACATTTTTTTTATGCTATTCAATTTTTTATATAGCACATTTATATTTTTTTCAGAATTAATGAATATCTGTACACAACCATATCCAGCTAAGTAACTAAATTTATTAGGAAAGTAATCAGATAGTAGCTCACATAAGAAATTTTCATGACCCGAGTCCATTTTAATAAATATAAAAAATAAGTCATTTTTTTTAGTAGTGGAATCTATATTTAGTCCATATATTCTAGGTTTATATATATGAGCATTCGATTTTAAAAGTATATCTTTCAATAAAGATTCTCTGACATTAGCAGAAAAATCCTCATAATAACCAAGCTTGTTTTTATGTATATTATATTTGTTTAAGTAATAAGAAATACGAGATTGAGAGAGAGGTATTTTTTTATTTTCTAAAAATTTAATAATATCATTGTGACTTCTAAAATGTTCTTTTTTTAAATTTTTTTTTATTAAATTAATTATTTTTTCAGTATTTATATTCTCTTCATTTGCTATATTATCCATAATTAAAACTCCTTAAATATTTTTTTTAAAAAAATTATATAAAATCCATCCTACCAGCTGAAGTTGGACTATAAATAATATATTATCACTAATTTACGAATAAAATAAGTATTTTATTTGGTTTATACAAATAAAATGAGATAATGTTAAAGTTGAACCTATTGAAATTACTAGATTTTGAGTGTATTATTTATTTGTGCCTAGGCGAAGGAATTAAATAATATTTAAAGTAGAAAGGTAAACTTACTAATTATGATGAAAGAGAACTTTGAAAACTATATAGAGTGTGGATTTACATTAGTAGCATGTGCACCAAAAGGTAAGAAGCCTATAGAATCCGGATGGCAAAACAGTAAATCGACAACAATGGAAGATTATTACAGATGGATTCAAAAAAACCCTAATATAAATATAGGAATGCTAACAGGTAAATCATCTGGTGTAATTGGTATTGATGCTGATGGTGAGGAAGGAAGGAAGCACTTAGAAAAGATATCTAAAGGAGATTTACCAGACACAGCTAAATTTACTACACCTGGTGGTGGTATAAGGCTTCTTTATAAATATCCTAATCATATAGAACTTAAAACAAAAGTTGACAGATTAGAAGGTGAACATTCCGAGGTATGTTTTATGTCTGATGGAAAGCAGACATTACTACCACCATCAATACACCCTAATGGAGGTAGATATGAATGGATAAATGCCCCATGGGATATTGAAATTGCAGAAATGCCAAAATGGATGATTGATTATATGACAGTAAAAAATAAGAAAAATTCATATATCGAAAGTAATAAAGCTATCAGTACAAGTAAAGATACAACAATAAGTGATAGATACATATTAAATAAATTAGCGAATTCATGTACTTCATTTAGGAACTTATGTATACATCAGAAAAAAGAAGGCTTATGTGAAGAAACATGGTTTAAAGTTTCTTCAATGTTTTGCAATTGTGGATTAAGTTCAACTGCATTAAGGTTTTCTGCAATGTCAAGTAAACATAATGAAAGAAGTATAAGAAGAATAGAAGAATTAAAAGATAAATCATATGGAAATATTAGTTGTATAGATATGGGATGTGATGCAAGTGATATAATGACATGCTTTGGAACTTTAGTAAAAGATGATAAAGATCAAATAACTAATTCTCCAGCTATGATGATTAATAATTATAAACTTTTATCACCACCAACAAAAGAAATATATAAAGATATAACTAAGAAGTTTACAAAAATAAAAGATTATACTCCAGATAAAAATGGAAGGATATATAGATATACCAAAGATGGTCCAAGGATAATTTCTAATTTTATAATAAATCCTAAGTCTGAGATAATTAAAACGGATGGATGTGATTCAGAAAGTAAGTTAATTCTTGAAGGAATATTAGAAGGTGGAGTAAAACTTCCAGAGGTAGAAATATCAATGGAGGAATTTATAAAAATGGATTGGATAACTCAAAGGTGGGGAATAAGACCAACTATTAGTCCAGGTAGGAATATGAAAGATTATTTAAAGGATTGTGTTCAACAAATATCAAAGGATATAGATATTAATACTATATATTCTCATACTGGATGGACAGTACAAGATAATAAGTACATATATTTACACAGTAAAGGAGGCATAGGATCAGATAATATAAATACTGATATACCATTAGAATTAAGTGGTTATAGTTTTCCTAAAGAAGTAAGAGATAAAAAAGAAGCTATAGATTTATCATTAGAAACATTAAACTTAGCAAAGCATGATATAACAATACCTCTTTTATCTATGACATACTTAGCACCATTAGTTGGTTTAATAGCAGAAGGGAATAGAACTCCTAACTTTGTATTATGGGTATATGGATTAACAGGAAGTAGAAAAACATCAGCATCATTAGCTTTTTTAAATCATTTTGGAAATTTTAGTTCAAATATACCTCCTGCTAGTTTCAAAGATACAGCAAATGCTATTGAACTAAAAGCACATACGCTTAAAGATTCACTATTATTAATTGATGATTATCATCCAAACATAGATGGGTCTGATGCTAGAAAATTAGCTTCAACAGCAGAACGTATACTAAGAATGTATGGTGATAGAGTGGGTAGATCTAGAATGAGAGCAGATACAACATTGAATAAGACATATAAGCCAAGAGGAATGGCTATTGTAACGGGAGAAGATTTACCAAAAGGTGCATCTAGTACTGCAAGATATATAGGGGTAGAAATAAAAAGAGAGGATATAAATTTAGATATACTAAGTAAATTACAAAAGGAGCATAAAAAACTTGCAGAAGCTATGGCAATATATATAGATTGGATATCTAAAAATGTTGAGCTAGTACAGAGTTTTATTGATGAAAAGTTTGATGAATTAAAAATTAAATACAAAGAAGAAACAACACATGGAAGAATAAATGATGCAGTTATATGGTTAAGTATATCATTTGAACTACTACTAACTTTTTTATATGAATACATGTTCATATGTGATGATGAAATTGAAGAGTTAAGATTATCAAATGAGCAAGTAATCAAAAATATACTGAAAAATCAAGAAGCTTTATATAGGAATCAAGAAGTTGAGCTAATGTTTATAGATGCATTAGAAGAGATGATAAACTTAGGAAAATTATGCTTGTTGCCTGTTAAGAAACAAAAGGATAATAACCAAATAATAAGTAATTATGCAGGTAAGTTTATAGGATATTATGACAAAGAGTTTTTATATTTATATGACTCCACAATGTATGCTGAGGTTGAAACTTTTTTAAAAGGAAAGGGACAATCTATATCGGTATCAGTAAATACTTTATTAAAAATGCTTAGAGATAAGAATTATATAAAGACAGAAGAGGGGCAATTAAAACCTAAAAAATTAGTATATGACTCAATAACTAAAAATAAGGAACGAATTAGACTAGTTCACTTATATAAGAAAAACTTAAATTTAGTAAATTATAAGGAGTAATAGAAATGAGAAAACCAATAGTTTCTATAGGAAGTGAATATCAGACTGATGATTTAGATTTGGAAAATGAAAAAATTATAGTTGATTATGGAGAAATAACGCTAGAAGAAGGAAAATATTATGATGCAGAATTGTATAAGATTGATAGGATATTAGTGAAATCTCAAAATGGCATACAAAATAGTGAACTAATATTTACATTTAAAGTGGTTGAAGATGAATCAGAGCATATATTAGAAGCCACTTATACCTGTAACGGTGATAAGCCCATAGTTAAAAATAAAAAATTAAAGGAATTGTTTCTAGCAACATTAGGGATTATTCCTAATGTAAATGGTATTGATTTAAGAAAAGCACTTTTAGGTAAGACTTGTAAAATTAAAGCAAGAAGCAAATATATAGATGAAAATATTGAAATTTATGATGTTAAGAATGCATCAATATTAAGATAATTTATTAAAGGAGATTGAATATTATGTTTTATTTTGCACCAATAAATACACCAAACAATAATCTTAAGGCAGGGGCTAGTGTAATAGCAGAAATAGTAGGTATAGATTCTATGCATAATCAAATATGGTTTGATAACAAGAATGCACATTTAGTCAATATAACATTTAAATGTCAAACAGGAGAAATTATTGTACAAAAAGAGCAAGTAACATTGAATGAGTTAGGTAATATAGCTAAGCTCTACAAAGCTACTACAGGAAAAGACATAGATCCTAATGTAGGATTTTCAGCTAAAGAAATAATGAATAAATCAGTAAAAGGAACAATAAGTGACTCTATAGGTAAAAATGGAGTTAGATATGTAAGACTTAAAGATTACAAAGCAGTTTAATTATAAAATAAAATAAAAATAAGGAGAATGTTAAAATGTTAAATAATAATTTAGAGATAAATGGATTAATATCAAACTTTGATGAGGATGTTAAAAGAATACCAGAACAAGAATTTATAAAAAGCTTAAATTTAAATAAAAAATCACCTTATTACAAAAAGAGGTTAGAAATAATAAAGTCATTTTATAATGATGAAGTTAGAAGAGACCATTACGAAGAGTTAGGTATGACATTTTATAAAATATCTGCAAGAAAGGATATTAATAAGTACAAAAATAAACACAAGAAAGAAGATATAATTGAAGATATTTTAGCATTACCGATAAAGCCAAGTTCTATATGGATAGATGGAAATGAACTCACATTAGAATTTAGGCCAAAAGAGTACTTTCATTTTAAAAGTTATATAGATTATTTAAAGTTAGTGTTAAGTTTTATAGATTTTATTGAAGAATATAAGGAATTTAAGTTATGTTATGATGGAGATTTTGATGATGATCCAGAATTAATAAGTAAAGGATCAATGATATTATCAGATGTTAAGTTTAGCAAAGATATATTTGATACTAATCGAATAGATGTATACGATGAAGATAAGGTACTAATGATTGAATTAAATAATTAAGTATAGTAAATAAAGTAGTATTTATTGCATAAAAATCAATCACTTATTATTAATTACTAATGATTATATATTGATAATGAGTGATGTAAATAAAGTTAATATATATGACAAATGAGAATTGATTATTTTATAAGAATATAACGATGAAACGAACAAAATTACAGATAGATATTATATATAGGAAGGACATAAGCATGAGGACATATCATAAGGTGGAGATTAAAAGGAAAGATTTATATTCAAAAGATTATAGTAAGATTAAGTATTCTAACATTGAAGGGGGAGAAAGAAAATGTAGTTATGTTAATAAAGGTATAGTAGATGTATTAGTAAGAATGACTGAAATTTTAAACTAGAAAATTTGTAAGATAATAGATTTCTATTATCTTACAGTAAAAAATATTCAGAAATAATGTGTAGTAATCAGATTAGTTTTAATTAAAATTTTAGGATAATGCAAATAAAAATAGGAGTGAATAACAATATGAATAATTACGAGATAGATAATATGATAGAACAGATAGAAGAATATGAAGCTCAAAATAGAATAGAGACTTTAAAAGTAAATCTAGGAACTAGTGATGGAGATGTTATATTCTCTAAAGAAATAAGTAGCTTAAATCCAGAAGGAAAAGTAGAAATTCAGTTAGATAGATGGATAAAAGGATATTATAATAAAATAATTAATCAAATAGAGTATGAAATTGGTTTTCCTATTAGATATATATTAACTGAGAGTACAGTAAAACAATCATATTACAGTAAGGTATGCAGTGTAAAAGATTTAGAAAATGACTTGTTAGTAAATGAAATAATAGATAAATCTATGAAATTACTTAATAAAAATGAGCTATCATCAGAAGATTTCTTGGGAATGAAAGGATATGGAGAAATAATACATTGCACAGATGAAAATGGAAAAAGAGATTCAAAATTAACGAATATAGAAGTTTGTAAGAACAGATATAAAAGTTATTTACAAGAACCTGAAAAGTATATATTAGAAAAAAAGTATAAGGAATTAAATAAAAATGATGAAGAAACAATTATAAAAGAGCTAAATATAGATATCAGTACACCTATGGGTAATAGTAAAAAATTAATAGTAAAAAGTTTTTGTAATCAATATATAGAAGAAAAGTACTTTATGTATAGAGGATATTCATTTCCTACTATTGATGCTTTGGTAATATATGATGATTCAAAAGTAGATAGCTTAGAAGATATTATTCAAAAATTAGATATAAGACCAAAGTATATAGATGATTTAGATGATAGGTGTGTAATGCAGTTTTGTCCAAATGAAAGATTTCATTTTAAAACTTGGGTC
>NZ_CATXCO010000050.1:0-13011 GCF_958366745.1 uncultured Romboutsia sp. | reverse complement strand
ATGGAGAACTGTTATTTGGTACAGTAGATACTTGGTTAATATGGAATCTAACTCGTGGAAAGGTTCATGTAACAGATTATACCAATGCAGCAAGAACAATGCTTTATAATATAAAAGAATTAAAATGGGATGATGAAATATTAGAAATATTAGATATACCAAAGTCTATGCTACCAGATGTAAAGCCATCAAGTTATATATATGGTCACACTGATGAAGGTATGTTATCAGGAGCACAGATACCAATAGCTGGATGTGCAGGAGATCAACAAGCAGCTTTATTTGGACAAACATGTTTTGAAGAAGGAAGTGCTAAAAATACTTATGGAACAGGATGTTTCATGCTTATGAACACAGGAGAAAATATAGTTGAGTCAAAGCATGGATTATTAACAACTATAGCTTGGGGTGTTGATGGTAAAGTAGAATATGCGCTAGAAGGAAGTATATTTATAGGTGGAGCATCTATACAATGGTTAAGAGATGAACTTAGAGTATTATATGATGCAAAACAAAGTGAATTTTATGCAAATAGCGTAAAAGACACCAATGGAGTATATGTAGTTCCAGCATTTGCAGGACTAGGAGCACCATATTGGGATATGTATGCAAGAGGAGCTATAATGGGTCTTACTAGAGGTGCCAATAGAGCTCATCTAGTGAGAGCAACACTTGAATCAATAGCATACCAAGTTAAGGATGTATTAAATGCAATGCAAGAAGACTCTGGTCTTAAGCTAAAAGATCTTAGAGTTGATGGAGGAGCAAGTAGCAATAATTTTTTAATGCAATTCCAATCTGACATATTGGATGTAAATATCGATAGACCAAAAGTTGTAGAAACTACAGCACTAGGAGCTGCATATTTAGCTGGTCTTGCAGTAGAGTTTTACAATAATAAGGATGAAATAAAAAAATCTTGGATTATAGATAGAGAATTTATACCTAATATGAGTGATGATAAGCGAAATTTACTATATAAAGGATGGAAAAAGGCAGTAAGTAGATCTCTTTTATGGGCTAAAGAAGATGAAGAGTTTAGAGATGAGTTATCACGTATAGATAGTTAGAATAAAATAATATATAAAACATATAAAAAGTCGCTAAATTAGCGACTTTTTATATTAAGGCAAGGGAAAATAAAACTATTATAAATGGTAATATAAAGAATATTTTTCCTTTAATTGTACCGATATTTACAGTCCATCCAGCACCAAATCTTTTATTAACGAAAAGTGATGGATCATCTGGATTATTATAAATACAACCAAATATCCATAATGAATCATCATCATCAATAGAATAAACAGCATTCTTACTTTTATTAGGAGATTTATAATATAGATACATTTGATAAATTGCAGTTAAAATAATTATAATGGTAGTTGGCCATAAAATTAAAGGATTCACACTGCTTGTATTAATAGTAGCAATAAGTATATCTATAAATAAAACTTCACACCCTATATTTAGAATTAAAAAAGTGAATCCAAACATATTTAAATAATGTAAATGAGCTTTTTTACTATTATCTATAGAGTTAATAGATAATTTAGCTCTAGTTTTTAATGAAGATATAGATGATATATAAATAACAACTCCAAGGCCAATCATCATACCTACAATAGCAAGTATTTTTATAAATGATTTATCCGCAAATGCATCTGCATTTCCACTAGCACCCCAATGAGTAGGTATAACATCTGGTATAGAATTATAATTAGCTAAAGCATATACACCTACTATAGTAATTACTATTAAAGGTATTAAGTGTAGTAATGAATATCTTTTTACTATTTTATTTTTCTCTTGAATAAACTCTGTATCTAATATAACTTTAGTTTTTTCTAAATCTAAATCAGATATATTAAGTGATAACTCAGATTTTAATGATTTAACTTTATTATGAATATTTATATATACAAAAAAGTTATATAAACAAAAAGCTAACATTGGCAAAATTGAAGAAGTTACATATGCCTTAAATATATAAATAGATGCTAACTCAAGTATTAAAGATATTATAAAACCAATAGTTGTAAATAGTTTATATTTTTTATCTAAATTTTTAAATTCATCTTTGTTAAAGTAATCAGAATTTAAGCTAATTCCATAGAATTGTCTTTTACCGCTTAATGCTTGGGTAAAATAAGTTAATATATATAGTAGAAATAAAGTTGGAATATTAATAATTAAAGCTAAAGTACTATTCATAGTCTTTCACCTCGTATTTATCAAATAATTTATTGCTATAATCTAAAAATTCTTCACGAGACATTCCTAAAAGGTAACTTTGAGCTACTAGAAGATCTAACATAGATTCAATTTTGTCAACATTAAAATCAGTTTTATCTAGTGGTAGTTTATTTACAATTGCACCTTTTCTTCTATCTATATTTATGTACCCTTCATCTTTAAGTAAGTTATAAGATTTATCAACTGTATGGAGATTTACTCCTAATTCTTCAGCCATATTTCTTACTGATGGTAAAGATTCATTTATTTTTAAATCACCACTGGCGATAGATTTAATTATTTGTTCTCTAATTTGAGTATAAATAGGAATATCACTATTAAAATCTAAATTTAAAATCATTTTTAAACCTCCATAATATTTCTAATCATTGTTATATATATTATATAACAATGATTAGAAATATTACAAGTATGAATTATAAAGAAATATTAGAAAGGGAAATTTTTTGAAAAATTTACTGATTTGTAAGCTAAAGCAAACTAGTAAGACTATAAATACTAAGCAGGTGATACAGGGCTTTCAACGCACTTACTTGCAAGATATTCATTTGGTGAAAAAGGTTCATACCTTGTATCATTTTTAGTATCAGCAACACAAGTAGGTTGGTTTGGTGTAGGGGTTGCAATGTTTGCAATACCAGTATCAAAGGTTACAGGAATTAACGTAGGTATATTAGTTTTGGTATCAGGTTTATTAATGACAGCTACGGCTTTCTTTGGAATGAAGTCACTAACAATACTAAGTATGATAGCAGTTCCTTCAATAGCAATACTAGGTAGTATATCAGCAGGGAAAGCTATAGGTGATGTTGGTGGAATTACAGGATTACTATCAATAGAACCGACAGGAACTATGACTATGAGTGCAGCGCTTGCATCAGTAGTAGGTACATTTATAAGTGGTGGAACATTAACAGCAGACTTTACAAGATTTTCTAAAGATAAAAAGACAGCTGTAAGTACTACTGTAATAGCTTTCTTAATAGGAAATTCATTAATGTTAGCATTTGGAGCTATAGGAGCAATGGCTACAGGTCAATCAGATATAGCAGAAGTAATGTTTATGCAAAGTCTTATAATACCAGCGATAATAATACTTGGGCTTAATATTTGGACTACTAATGATAATGCGCTTTATGGATCAGGGCTTGGATTTTCAAATATAACAAAGCAACCAAAAAGTAGAATGGTTATAATAAATGGTATAGTAGGTACATTACTAGCAACATTTTTATACAACAACTTTATGGGATGGTTAAATTTATTAAATTCATTTATACCAGCAACAGGAGCAGTAATAATAGCTGATTACTTTATATTAAATAAAAGAAGTTATACAGAGTTTAAATATGCAAAATTTAAAACAGTTAATATAAATGCAATAATAGCTTGGATAGCAGGTGTTATAGGAGCATATACATTAAAAGGAATAACACCTTTAAATTCAGTAATAGTTGCAATAGTAACTTATGTAGTATTAAGTAAATTAAATACAAAAAGTAAATCAAATGATATAAATAACAGAACAGGTAAAGTAGCTTAAAATTATTTTATTAGGCAATTAGTAGTTAAATATAATTTTAGTATCTTAGGAGGGAAAATATGCTAATCAAAAATGCAAAATTAAGAAACAATGACAACTTAGTAGATATATTAATAAAAGATGGAGTAATAACAAAAATAGACTCAAATATAGAAGTAAATAATGACGAAATAATAGATGCAAAAGGATTTTTAGTTATACCACCATTTATAGAGCCTCATATTCATTTAGATACTACATTGACTGCTGGTGAACCTAAATGGAATGAAAGTGGTACATTATTTGAAGGAATAGAGCGTTGGTCAGAAAGAAAAGAATTCTTAACAATAGAAGATGTAAAAACTAGAGCAAGAAAAGCCATAACTTGGCAAGTAGCAAATGGGATACAATTTATAAGAACTCATGTTGATACAACAGATCCGAGCTTAATTGCGATAAAAGCTATGGTAGAACTAAGAGAAGAGTTAAAAGATTATGTAACTATTCAAATAGTTGCATTCCCTCAAGAAGGAATACTATCATATCCTAATGGGCTTGAGTTACTTGAGGAAGCTTTAAAATTAGGAGCTGACGTAATAGGAGCTATACCTCACTTTGAATTTACTAGAGAGTACGGGGTAGAGTCTATTGATAAAATGTTTGAATTAGCTAAAAAATATGATGTATTGATAGATGTTCACTGTGATGAGATAGATGATGAACAATCAAGATTTGTAGAAGTACTTGCAACAAGAGCATATGAAAATAACATGGGGAATAAAGTTACGGCAAGTCATACAACAGCAATGCACTCATATAATGGAGCTTATGCATATAAATTATTTAGATTATTAAAAATGAGCGGTATAAACTTTATAGCAAACCCACTTGTAAATATACACCTTCAAGGTAGATTTGACACATATCCAAAGAGAAGGGGAGTTACAAGAGTTAAAGAAATGGTTGAATCTAATATAAATGTATGTTTTGGTCATGATGATATAATGGATCCATGGAATCCACTTGGTACGGGAAATATGTTACAAGTTCTTCATATGGGGCTTCATGTATGTCAAATGATGGGATACAGTCAAATAAATGAATCAATAGATTTAATAACTAATAACAGTGCAAGAACGCTTAATATATGTGATAAATATGGTATAGAAGTTGGAAAGCCAGGAAATATGATAATACTTCCTGCTGAAAATGGATATGATGCAATAAGAAGACAAGTACCTGTTTACTACTCAATAAGAGAAGGTAGAGTTATAGCACACACTACATTAAGCGAAACTAATATAATGTTAGGGGATAAAGAAGTTATAGATTTTAAAAAATAAACTAAGTTTAACCTACTGATAATATCAGTAGGTTTTTATATTATATATATAAAATAGAACTAAAAATAGAGGAGTTTAAATATATATTGTCTAATATGTAATTAATATAAACTCTAAATTTCTTATAATAAACAAAATAATTTAAAATAGTAAGATATTACATACTACAATAAACTCTTTAATGTAAAAAATAATATTAAATTTACATTGAGGAGGAACTAGATCATGAAAAAAGGATTAATACCTGTTACATTAGGAGTAGCAGTAACTATGGCAGGATTATCAGTAGATGCTAATCAATCTAAACAAAGAAGATTTAGATCTCGCGATTATGCAAATATGACAGGAGCTTTATTAGTAGGAGCAGGTGTTGCTCATATTGCATTAGGTGCAATAGATATGTTAAAAGAATAAAAAAAAAAAAAATAGGGAAAATTATATATCCTATACCTTTTTTAAGTAAATATTTATTATATTACGAATATAATCTTAATAATAAATTAGCTATTTAATAATCAGATTATAATTATAAAGATTAAGATAAGGAGGAAAATATGAAAAAAAGTATAAAGATATCAGGAGATGGATTTATTAGTGAAGGAGAATATGATGTAGTAAAAATTATGGGAGATGTATCATCTATTGGAAATGTATATGCAAGAGAAGTAAAAATAAATGGAGATGCTGAGTTTAGAGGTAATTTAGATTTTGGACAATTAAATGTACGTGGAAATACACATATAAATGGAGATATTAAAGTAGGACAGGTTAAGATAAGTGGAGATTTATTAGTAGATGGAAATGCTGATATAGAGAAACTTGTATTGGTTGGAGATTGCAAGTTTAGTTCTGATATAAAATGTGATATTGTTGATATAGATGGAGACATAGATATAGAATTTAATATATATGCTAAAGAAATAAATATAAATGGATTAGTTAAAGTGAAAGGTAGTATAGAGTGTGAAAGTATAACTATAAAAGGTTCTATACAGTGTGATGGAATATTAAAAGCTCAAAGTGTAAATATTTATCCATATAGCAAGTCATATTGTAATGAAATAAAATCATCAAAAATAGAAATACTTAAATATAGACGTAAATATATTCCAAATTTATATAAAGTAAAACATGGAAGGTTTAGTTGTAAATCAATGAAAGGTGATGATATAAAACTAGAAAACTCATATGTAGAATATATAGAATATACCAAAAATCTTAATATATCTGATGATTGTAAAGTTGAAAAAAGCGTAAAAGTAAGCTAGGAGGACACAGTGGTTATTTTAGAAGGAAATAGGAATTTATACAATAAACTAGTAAATAAAGTGTGTTAAAATAATTAGAACTTAAGTTTAAGTGTTTGATTATTTTAGCACACTTTTTAATTACAAGAAATCTATGTACTAGAATTTGTTTTAATTACTAGATATTTGCTTAAATGATTTTACGTATTTTACAGTCAGAAGATATGAAGCTATTGGTATACCAATTACCATACTAACTATACCTTGAATAGTATTAGATGGAACTGAACCTAATGAAATTATAAAACTACCTTGTAAAAATGTACCTGCTAATAAGTATCCGCTGACCATAATCAGGACACCAAGTAATGTAGCTAATATATTTTTTACTAAATTTGTATTCTTTCTAACAATAATACCAACTACATATCCTTCAAATCCCTTTATTAGTAGTGTGAATAAAGCCCAATGTGAATATCCAGTTAAAATATCAGCTAAAGCAGATCCTAATCCTCCTGCAATCATACCTGGTATAGGTCCAAATAAAATTGATGCTACAAAAATAATACTATCCCCTATATTTACATATCCTTCTGTCATAGGTATTGGTATTTGTATTACCATAGTGGTGATACAAACAAGAGCTATCATAATTCCATTTAGGACAATTAATTTTGTTTTGTTATTCATTCATATATCCTCCAATTTATAATCATGTGTTATCTAAATTATACCAACTACCATAATTAGATACAATGAAAATTGTACCCATACAATTTTTAAAATTATAAAAAAAGACAATACATTATATAGTATTTCTTAGTGTTGTATAAAAAATTAATGATTTTTCAATAATATCAATAAAATATAAATTTATGGGTAAATAATATATTAGAAAATAAAATACTAGAAGTTAACATAAATTGGAGGAATAATAAATGTCAAATTGTAACTCATGTCCATCAAAAAATAGTTGCAAAAGCCAAGCAACTTGTAATATAAAGAATAACCCAAATAATAATATAAAAAAAATAATTGCTGTTATGAGCGGAAAAGGTGGAGTTGGTAAATCAACTGTAACTGCATTAATAGCTAAAAAATTAAATAAAATGGGATATAAAGTAGGAATACTTGATTCAGATATAACAGGTCCAAGTATTCCAAGACTTATGAATCTTCAAAATCAAAGAGCTATGTCAAATGGAAAAGATATATTCCCTATAGAAAGTAAAGAGGGTATAAAGACAATGTCTATAAACTATATGGTAGATAATGAAAATCAACCAATTGTTTGGAAAGGACCAATGGTAGGGAATGCTGTAAAGCAATTTTACAGCGATGTAATATGGGGAGAGCTAGATTATCTATTAATAGATATGCCTCCTGGAACTGGAGATGTAGCACTTACAGTAATGCAATCAATTCCTATAAGTGGAGTAGTTATGGTATCTGTACCTCAAGATATGATATCTATGATAGTTGCAAAGGCTGTTAATATGGCAAAAATGTTAAATATAAAAGTATTAGGTGTTGTAGAGAATATGAGCTATATACAATGCCCAGATTGTGATAAAAAAATAAAACTATTTGAAGGGGAAGAAACTGAAAAATTCCTAAGTGAAATGGATTTAAAACTTTTAGGAGAACTTCCTATGACAAAAGAAATAGTTAATATAACTCATAATGGAGTATCAGAAATTAGTGATAGTTTAGACGGGATACTAACAGGTATTGTAGATAATATAAAATAGGTAAAGGTAAAAATATAAGTTAATATATATTCATACATAAGTATAAGCTGATAGTTAAACTATCAGCTTATTTATTTATAAATTCTATGCTTTTTACATTATTTTTATTTATAGCTATAGCACTGCCTAAATCTCTTCCTGACATGGTAAGAAAAGGAACATCTTCACCTTTATTAAATTTTTCTAGCCAGTCGACTAGAGAATTAAAGTTTCTGATGTTACTCCTTTCTACAATTCTTATAAAATCATTTTTAAAGGTTATTTTTATTTTATCATTCATTTTAATCACCATCCTATAATATTATTTACCCAATATATTTATCACAAACTAAATTTATTTGTGAAATATTTGCAAAGTATTATACTTTTAAGTATAAACTAAATTAGCAATATTGATAAAGCTTTGTAGGATATAGTAAATATATTAAAAAAATATATTTACTATATATAAATTTATTAGATAGCTGACATTAAATATGAAAATACTTATAAAATAATAACGAATATATAGATAAAAACTTAAAATAAAGGAAAATATATCATGTTATACACTTTCCTATCAAAACTTGCTAAAAGGGGAATAAAAGTAAGTTATTGAATTTATATATAAGGAGAGTGATAATGTGAATTTAAAAAAGTACCTTGTGATTTGTATATGCTTATTATTTATAGCATTTAGTTTTAATATACTATCGAAATACTCTACAGTTTCAGGAGAAAACTTATCACTAAATAATATAGATAATGAAATCGCAAATAATGAAGAAGCTGAAAATCTTAAAATAGAATATGAAAAATTACAAACTAGAATTAAAAATGAAGAAATGATTGAAATAAATAGAGTAGAAGGTGTAACTTATTTAAGAGAAAATGTTACAGTAATTAGTGGAATAACTGAAGACGAAATGAAGGAAGTACTTATGAATACTACTGGATCAAAAACTATGGCTCATCTTGCAAGTGCTTTTGTTGAGGCAGAGAAAAAGTATGGTGTAAATGCATTTTTTATGGCAGGAATTGTAGCACTTGAAAGTGGATTTGCAACATCTAGAAGGGCAATAGAGGATAATAACTTAACTGGTTATGAAGTTTATAGTGATAGTTCAGAAGGAAGACTATTTAATAGCCATGATGAATCTGTGCTTCATACTGCAAGGCACTTAAGTAAGAATTATTTAAAAGAAGATTCTATGTATTACAATGGTTTATCTGTTGATGCTATCCAGATAATGTACTGTCCAGATGAGGAAGAAGATAAAAGGTGGGAAGAAAAGGTTGATTACTTGGCAAGTAATTTCTTAAAGACTTATGATAATTTGTTTAGAGTTGATAAATCATAAAAAGAAAAAGGTATAACATTAACGATATAATGTCATACCCTTATTATTAGCTAATTTTAAAATAAATATGGTATAATTAGATAATAATAAACTTAATGATTATAGAAAAGTTTTATAAATATCAAGATTTAATTAGCTATAAAGTAGAAAATTGAGTAAAAGGATTGATAAAATGAAGAAATTTCTAGTGTTTATGTTAGTTGTGTGTAGCATAGGTGGAATGTATTATTTTTCTAGTCAGGATGCACAAGTATCAGGAAGTCAATCACAGTTAGTCGTAAGATTTATAGATAAAATAAGAGATAAAGTTACATTACAAGATGAAAAGCTTATAAAAATTCAGACCAAGATATATGAAAAACTAAAAGGATTTGGAAGTAAAAGTTATATTGTTAGAAAGATGGCACATTTCAGTATATATGCATTAATTGGAATATCTTTACTATTATTTATATATTTATTTTCTAAAAAGCTTATACTATCATCATCAATAGCGCTTTTACTTTCTATAATGTATGCTTGTTATGATGAATACAGGCAACTATCTGTACCAGGAAGATCAGGAAGTATAAAGGATGTATTTATAGATTCATTAGGTGCTTTAACTGGTATAACTTTAATTTTCATAATAATATTAGCAATAAAAATTATAGTATCTCTATTTAAAAACTTATTAAATAGAGAAGATTTGTCGTCAGAAGAATTTAATAATTAATTATAAAGATGTTATATTATTTCTTTCTAATTTGTATAATTATTATATAAATTAGAAAGAAGTGATAATATGAGCTATTTAACGTATCTAAAAATACATCATTTTAAAAGTATAGAAGACTTAGAATTAAAGGACCTATCTCATATAAATATAATAGTAGGAGCGAATAATAGCGGAAAAACCTCATTACTTGAAGCTATGTCAATACTCGGAAATGAAGATAGCATAAAAAGTATATTAAATAATGTATCAAAAAGAAGTTCTGCATACCCTTCAAGTTTTGAACTATTCTTAGACATATTCCCAAGAGATCAAGATATAAACAAAAGTATAAAAATTGAATCAACTATAAAAGGATTAACTAGAGAGGTTAACATAAATGGAAATATAGTAAGATATATTGACATAAATAATGACACTGATAATACATTTCTAGGTAATATTAATGTGAAGGTAGAAGATGAAACAGTCATAGATAAAAATATATCTATAGAGGAAAATAAAGATATCAAATACCTTAATGACTATGACATTATAAAAATAGTATATGTTACTCCATATGATTATTATAGAAGTGACTTAATAGAAAGTACCTTAGAAAATGTAAATGATAGAGATAAAGAAAATATAATAAATTTACTTAATATATTTGATCCAGACGTAGTAGATTTTAAACTAGTAAAAAAATTTAATACAGGTAGAAGTTATATATATATAGATCATAATGTATATGGTACTACACCTTTATTTAGTTTTGGAGATAGTATTAAAAAGATATTCACACTTGCAACAGCAATGATAAGTGCAAAAGGTGGGATACTGCTAGTTGATGAAATAGAAAGTGCAATACACAAAAACCATATAAATAAAGTGTTTAACAGTATTATAAAGATTTGTAAGGAGTATAAGGTTCAATTAATATGTACGACTCATAGTTTAGAAGCTATAGATGGAATTATACTTTCACTTGGAAATCAAATAGATTTATTATCTTGTTTTAGGATAGAAGTATATAATAATAAAACATACTATACAAAGTTTTCTGGCGATAGGTTAAAAGATATTAGAAACTTGCTAGGTCAGGATGTGAGATAATGAGAAGTTTTTTATTTTTTGTAGAGGGAGTTCATGATATAAATTGTGTAGCTAGAATATTATTAATAAATGAATTTAAAGAAGTTAGTAACATAAATGATATTCCAGAAATATGGAGAAGTAGAGTACCAAGAACTTATCCATTTGTAGATAACAGGTTAGATAGATTTATACCTATGCCTTCATATTTTATAAAAAATAATTTATGCATAGTGATGGTATCAGCTAATGGAGTAGGTAATATTATCAGGGATATAGATTTATACCTTAGTAATATGACCAAGTCAGAATTAAAGCAAATAAATGGAGTATGTGCAATATTTGATGCTGATCAAAAATCTGCAAAAGAAGCTTTTGATGAAAAATTTAGGAAGTATAACAAAGATATGGTTATTAAGAAAAAAGATTTTCTAAGTGGTTCATGTAGGATTCGAGGAGAAATTATAAATATGTATTATTATTTTTTTCCCGATAACTACTCACAAGGAACGTTAGAAAACTTTTTACTTGAAGGTGCTAAGATTGTTTATAGTGATTTATTAGATAATGTAAATGAATATTTAGAAAGGGTTGATGATAAATATAAAGAAAGCTGGAGCAGATCTAGTGAGAATAAAGTTAAGATAGGATGCATAGCAAATATATTTCAACCAGGAAGCGCCAATCAAATATCAATACGATATGATGATTGGATAAGTGAAGAAAGTATAATGTATAGCCCTGTTATAAAAAAATTTTATGACTTTATAATAGATATATTAGAGCTTAAATAAAAAGTTAAAAATCAACAAAAGGGCTAATTTATAGCCCTTTTTAAATTAAAAAATAGATAAGTATTTAAATTAAAGTAAAATTTAAGAAATAGATAATAGTATATTATTAGTTATTTTTACGTAGAGCGTTTTAACAACCCGAAATTAATTCATATTTATCAAAATTATAGCTGTCAACTGCATTCTCTAATTGGTATAGAGCTTTTTCTAAAATTCTTCTAGGACAAGCTATATTTATTCTCATATAACCATCTCCACCATCTCCAAATAGACGACCATCATTAAGTGCAAGTCGTGCTTTATTAACAAAGAAGTCAACTAAGTCATCTCCATCAAGATTTAAATTTCTACAATCTAGCCATAATAAGTATGTACTATCAGGTATACTTACTTTTATTTGAGGTATATTACTATTTATATAATCTACAGCATATTTTATATTTTCTTCTATATAAGTAGTAGCGTCTAAAAACCATTCTTTTCCTTCAGTAAAAGCAATTGTATTAGCGACTATACTAAATGCATTATTTCTATATGTTTCTATTTTCTTTAATATAGCATCATATTGATTTTTCATATTTAGATTAGGGAATATTACTGTGGCAACTTGAAGTCCAGCTAAGTTAAATGTTTTAGTTGAAGAAGTACAAGTTATAGTATGTTTTCTTATTTCTTCACTTATAGATGCCATTGGAGTATGTTTATTTCCCCATAACATTATATCAGAGTAAATTTCATCAGATATAATAGTTATGTTATTTTCTATGCAAATATTTGCTATAGCTTCTAATTCTTCTTTTGACCAAACCCTTCCAACTGGATTATGAGGATTACAAACTATCATAAATTTAGCACCTTGCTTTGCTTTATTTCTTAAATCATCAAAATCTATATAGTATCTGCCATTATTCTCTATAAGTTGATTTGTAACAACTTCACCACCCCAAGCTTCTATAACATTTTTAAATT
>NZ_CATXCO010000049.1:0-13334 GCF_958366745.1 uncultured Romboutsia sp. | reverse complement strand
TTATTAGTTGTCTACTCTATAGGGTACATTTTACATCAAGATATTTGTATTGGATGCACAATATGTAAAAAACAATGCAAATTTAATGCAATACAAGGTGAATTGAAACAAAAGCATATTGTCGATGAATCTAAATGTGTAGGTTGCCACTTATGTATGCAAAAATGTCCTAAAAAAGCTATTAAAACTATATAATATGGTTAGAATAAAGGTATGAGTTTTCATACCTTTATTTTTTTGTTGTTAGCAAATTTCAAATATTACTAAAATGTAACTAATTTTTATTGTAAATTAGATATATACTATATATAAACGTTCGACATTTGTGTTGAAATTTTTACAATATAATGATAGACTTAATAAGTACAAATTCTAAGTACTGTAATGAGGTGAATCAATGAATATAATCTTGGCATCAGCCTCTCCTAGAAGAAAAGAAATTTTAGAAAATACTAATGTTAAATTTAAAATAATGGCAAGTTCCATAGAAGAATTAAGATTAGAAGGTGAGTCTCCTTGTCAGATGGTGATGAGGCTTGCATTTGAAAAAGGAATAGATATAGCGTCTAGACAAAAAAGTGATTTGGTTATAAGTGCAGATACTATTGTTGTATTAGACAATACTGTATTAGGGAAACCTAAAGATGAGATAGAAGCTAGGAAAATGATAACAAGTTTATCTGGCAGAACTCATCAGGTTATAACTGGAATTAGCTTAATAAATTTAGATAACAATAAAAAGATAATAGATTATGTAATTAGTAATGTTAAATTTAAAAATTTATCTGAAGAAGATATAAATGATTATATAAGAACTAAAGAGTCTTTAGATAAGGCAGGAGCTTATGGAATACAAGGATATGGGGCACTATTAGTAGAGGAAATTCAAGGTGATTATTTTAATATAGTAGGATTACCTATATCTAGACTAAGTGACTTATTAAAAAAATATTTTAACATAAATCTTTTTATGGAGGGCGATGTATCTGAATAAAACTTTTAATGCAAATATGACAGTTAAAGATATGGCATTAGAAGAAAGGCCTAGAGAAAAAATGCTTGCTCAGGGTGAAAATAGTTTATCTAATGCAGAGTTATTAGCAATTATTCTTAGAACCGGAACCAAGCAAAAAAATGTAATTGACCTAGCAAATTATATAATAAACAAAGATTCTCAAGGCATAAGGTATCTACAAGATATAACTATTGATGAGTTATGCGAAATAGATGGTGTAGGATTAACAAAAGCAACTATGATAAAGGCAGCATTAGAGCTAGGAAGAAGAGTCGCAAGTTTTAAACCTAATAAGTATAAGGTTAAAAACCCTTGGGATATATATAAATATTATATGGATAGTTTAAGATACCTAAAAAAAGAAGTTTTTAAGGTAGTTCTTTTAAATACAAAAAATGAAATAATAACGGATGTGGATGTATCAGTAGGAACGTTAAACTCATCACTAGTACATCCGAGAGAAGTTTTTATAGAAGCAATAAAAAGGAGTTCAAATAAAATTATCTTAATACATAATCACCCATCTGGAAGTATAGAACCTTCAGTAGAGGATAAAAATATAACTAAAAGACTTATTAGTTGTGGAGAAATAATAGGGATAGAAGTTATAGATCATATAATAATTGGAGACGGAATGTATTTTAGTTTTAAAGAAAATATGATAATTTAATTTGAAAAATAGGAAGGAGCACAATTATGACTAAGGAAAAGAAAGATAAAAAAGAAAAAAAAGGATTCATGTCTATGTTTGGATTCAAAAAAATGACAAAAGATATGGGGATAGACTTAGGAACAGCTAATACGTTAGTTTACATAAAAGGAGAAGGAATAGTAGTAAGAGAACCATCTGTTGTTGCAATAAGAGATGACAGTAAGGAAGTTTTAGCAGTTGGTGAAGAAGCTAAAAAAATGATAGGTAGAACACCAGGAAATATAGTAGCTATAAGACCTATGAAAGATGGAGTTATAGCTGATTTTGATGTTACTGAATCTATGCTTAGATACTTTATACAAAAGGCAGCAGCTAAAAAAGGTGTTGTAACACCAAGAATAGCTATATGTGTTCCTTATGGAGTTACAGAAGTAGAAAAAAGAGCAATAGAAGAAGCTGCAAGAACAGCAGGTGCGAGAGATGCTTATCTTATAGAAGAGCCAATGGCTGCAGCTATAGGAGCAGGTCTTAGAGTAGAAGAGCCAGAAGGTAATATGGTTGTAGATATCGGTGGAGGTACTACTGAAATAGCTATAATATCTTTAGGTGGTATAGTTACAGCTAAATCAATAAGAATCGGTGGAGATGAATTTGATGAATCTATAGTTAGTTATGTTAAAAAGACATATAACCTAGCTATAGGTGAAAGAACAGCTGAAGATGTAAAGATAAGCATAGGATCTACTTTTAAGGATGATCAAGAACAAAACATGCAAATAAGAGGTAGAGATTTAATATCAGGATTACCTAAGACAATAGAAATAAGTTCAGCAGAAGTAAGAGATGCATTAAATGAGCCTATAAACTCAATAGTAGATGCGATAAAGTCAACTTTAGAAAAAACACCACCAGAGTTAGCATCAGATATAATGGAAAACGGAATAATGTTAACTGGAGGGGGAGCATTACTTAGAGGTCTAGACAAATTAGTTAAGCAGGAAACTGGAATGCCAGTACAAATAGCTGAAAATCCTTTAGATTGTGTTGCTTTAGGAACAGGTAAGTCAGTTGAAGATCAAGAAATATTTGAAAAAGTATTAATGATGAATGCTAGAAAGTAATTAAAAGTTGGTGATATCTTTGAGATTCGATAAGAATAAAAAAGAAAAAAAGATTAATTTTAAAGTGATAGCAACAGGTGTAGTTGCTATCACTTTAATTGGAATTGTAGGAATATCTATAGGGAGATATGGAGGAAATAATCCTATAGGAGATAAGTTTGTTTTAGATATAATAGAACCTATAGGAAAGAATTTAAATAGTGGTTTTACATTTTTAAGAGACAACTTTAAAGATATAATAAATTATAAAAGTAACTCTAAGAAGTTAGAGAGTTTACAAGATGAAAATGAAAAATTAAAAGAAGAGGTAATAGCATTAAATAATAAATTAGATGATGTTCAATCTCTTGATAGTCTAAAAAAAGCTTTAAATTATATAGATGAAAAATACCAAGCTAAAAGTATTTCAACAAGTGTAGTTGGAAAGAATGATGGAAATTGGTATGATTCATTTGTTATAGGTGCGGGAAGAAAGCAAGGTGTTAAAGACGACAGTATAGTTATAAATGGGAATGGTTTGGTAGGAATTGTATATGAAGTTTCTGATAACTATAGTAAAGCTATATCTTTATTAGATACAAAATCATCTGTAAGTTTTAAGTTATTAAAAGACTCTAATCTTAAGGGAGTCATAACTCAAAACTCTACACTAGATGATAAAGAAAATTATAAAAACAAAGGTTACCTGTATGGATATATGTTTGATAGTTCGTATAACGTATTACCTGGTGATGTAGTAACAACATCTGGTCTTGGATTATACCCTGAGGGAATACCTATAGGAGAAGTTGATAAAGTTATAGATGATAAAAATAAATCTATGAAGTTTGTAGTAGTTAAACCATATGTAAACTTCAAAAATATAGATGATGTGACTATTGTTGAACCAAGGAATATAGGGTAAAGGTGATTATAATTATGAAGAAGGTTTTACTTTGTCTTTTAGGAATTTTGCTAGTACTAGTTGAAATGAGTATTACTAACTATATAGACATATTCAATGTGAGTTTTAACTTACTTACAATTTACATAACGATAATATCACTTTACTTAGACGAGACAGATGCGAGTATAATAGGTGCTATAATAGGTCTTGTAAAAGATATAGTTGTAGGTGGTATATTTGGTGTTAATGCATTAATCTTATTTACAATAGGATATGGAATCAGCTTCTTAAAAAATAAAATATATAAAGAAAGCAATATAACCATATTTGCATTAGTATTTATAGCTAGTTTATTTGATTCTATGGTAAATATAGTTGCAGTAATACCTGTTTATAATACTTATGGAATATTAAATTTAGTTACTAAAGGTATATTAACTATACCTTTGATTAATTCAACTTTGAGTGTATTACTATATAACCTATTTAAAACATCGATACTTAAACTTAAAGAAGATTAGTTGGTGATTGAATGGAAGAAAGAAAAAAAGTAGATAGATTATCTATAATAAAGAATCTTATATTAGTAGCTTTTGTAGTTATATTAGTAAAGATATTATATATGACAACTTTTAAATATGAACATTATACTGAGTTAGCTGAGAATAAAACGTATAAGCAACTTTTAATAAAAGCACCTAGAGGTGAAATAAAAGATAGATATGGAAGGTTACTTGCAGGAAATAAAAATTTATTTACTGTTCAAGTATCAGGCGATGAAATAAAAAGAAAAGACTCTAACGGCAAGTCTATGGCAAATGATATATGTTTAAAACTTATAAACTTATTAGAAAAAAATAATGAAGAGTACATAGATGAATTTCCTATATATATTCAAAATGGAAAATATTACTATACATTTGATAAAAACATAAGAGAGTATAAGAATAATAACAATATACCTCAAGAGCTAGATGCAAAAGAAAGTTTTTATTATTTAGTTGACAAGTTGGTGTCTGAAGGTGTACTTACTCAAGATGATAGAAAATTAGAGGTAAGCAAACTTCAAAAGAAACTAAATGAAAATGGATACTATCCACCGATTCTAGTTAGTAAGTGGCTATTTACAGAACAAAAAAATAAGCAAGACTGGTTAGAAAGTTATGGTATAGAAAATAGTAAAATAACTGCAAAAAAAGCATTTTATGAAATAAGAAATAACAAAAATTATAAGATTGATAAAAACTTAAGCGATTCAGATGCAAGAAAAATATTAGTAGTTAGAGATCTTATAAAGTCTCAAGGATATTCTCAGTATAATCCAATAACTATAGCAACAGATATAAGTCAAAAGACTATATCTCAACTTGAAGAAAGTGCTATAGAATTACCTGGGGTATCAGTAGCTGTAGAACCAGTTAGATATTATCCTAATACAACTTTAGCATCTCATATATTAGGACATATGGGGAAAATGCCATCTGGACAAGAGGATAAGTATCTTAATAGAGAAGAAGGTAAAACTTATTCTAAAGGAGATACTGTAGGTATATCTGGTATAGAAAAAAGCTATGAAGAACAACTACGTGGAGTTGATGGATATAAAAAGGTACAAGTTGATGCATTAGGTAGAATAACTAGGGAATTAGATGTATCAGAGCCAAAGTCAGGAGATACAGTATACCTTAGTATAGATAAGGACTTGCAAGAAGATACTGAAAATGCACTAAAAGGAGTATTAGAAGCACTTAGGGTTGGAGGAACATATAAAAGTAAATATGGAAACAAAACTTTTTCAAGTGTAGCTAAAAATGCTGCATCGGGTGCAGTTATAGCAATAGATGCCAAAAATGGTGATGTTTTATCTATGGCAAGTTACCCAAATTATAACCCAAATAAATTTGTTAATGGGATATCATATGAAGATTATCAAGCATTACAGCCTAAAAATAAAAATGATGTTTTAGCAGCAAATCCACAAGTTAATTTGGCTACACAAGGTGTATTCCAACCTGGTTCAACCTTTAAAATGGTAACAGGGATGGCAGCTATAGATAATGGTTTAAGCCCAAACTATGCAATACAAGATACTGGAGTAATAAGATTAGGAGGACCTAAAAGTAGACCTTTTGCAGATTTAATATGGCATAAGTCTAGAAGTAATCATGGATATACAGATTTGTATAAAGCAATACAAGAATCTTGTAATATATATTTTTACACTATAGGATCAGGTAAAAATTATACAGGTGGGAAAGACCCAAGTGTTAAAGTTGGAGCAAAAGGCATAATAGAATATGCTAAGAAATTTGGTCTTGATGATTATACTGGATTAAATGAAGAAATAGACGAAAGAAAAGGTAGCGTTCCTAATATGGCAGCTAAGCTTGAAACTACAAAAACTTTATTAAGAGATTATCTTACAAAAGAGATGGCAAATGATTTTACCGATATAAGTAAATCTAAAAATCCTAAAGAATATGAAAATAGGATAGAAGAAATAGTTTCTTGGGCAGATGAAACAAAAACTGTAGGTAGAGTAGAAGCTATGGAAAGACTTACTAAAATGAAGGTAAAAGAAGATAGAGTAGAAACTTTAGCAGACTCTATAGTATTTAGTTATTTAAATTTTGCAAAATGGAGTACTGCAGATACATTTAATATATCTATAGGTCAAGGTGAAAATCAATATACACCTGCTCAGATGGCAAGATATGTTGCAGCTATTGGTAACGGAGGAAATTTAGTAGAATTATCAGTAGTAGATAGAGTTATATCAAATGATTATAATAATGTAGATATAGATGAAAATAAAGTAGAAAAAATAGATTTCAATAATCCTGAAAAATTAAAAGATTTAATTGAAGGTATGAAAAGAGTTTCTACACAAGGTTCAGGAAAAGGAATATTTGGACCTAATTATCCTATAAGTGTAGCATCTAAAACTGGTACTGCAGAAAAAAGTGGTAAAATACCTACTGAAAATGAAGTTGAATATTTAAAGAGCCATATGTCATCATATGGGGTATCTTTAGATGAAGCTGTTAAACTTGCTGAAAAAATGAAGAAAGCAAGAGAAAAGGAATTGACAGAAGAAAGAATAAATGAAATAAAAGAAGAATTAAAAAGAAAGGATTTAAAAGAGGAAGAACGAAAGTCATTAGAAGAAGAGTTAAAAGATGGTGTCAATGTTAAATTAGAAGACACTGATAAAGTAAATGCTTCGTATTTAAGAAAAGCAATAAAAGAACTAAATCCTAAAATAACTGATGAAAAAATAGATTCATATAAAGAAAGTTATAAGTCATTTGCTTGGGCAGTAGCAGTTGCACCAGCAGATGATCCTGAAATAGCAGTAGTTGCTATGATTCCTCAAGGAGAAAGTAGTAGTAATGCAATGTTACTTATTAGAGAGGTATTAGGGTCATATTTTGATTTAGACAATAATAAGGGCGAAAAAAATAATAAAAATGATGAAAATACTGGTACAATAGAAAAAGAAAACATAAACTTTGTATCACAAATGAAAAAATAAAAAGGAATTAGAGATTTTTTAAAGAATATATAAAATGATATATCATTCTGGAGGTTGTTATGTCTGTGAATGAATTTACAACAGGTGAATTAGTAGAATTTAAAGGTAGCAAAAAAGGTATAATTGTAAACATCAAAAGAAAAGCGACTTTTGATGAAATAAAAAATAGCATAATAGATAAATTAGAATCATCTATTGGATTTTTTAATGGAGCAAAGATTTGTTCTATAAACTGTGAGTATTTAAGTGATGTACAAATTATGATGTTAAAAGATGATATATCATCTAAATTTGACGTAGAGTTTATTGAAGAATACAATAAAAAAGAAATTACAAATTTCCAAACTAAATACGTAACGAATTTAAGATCAGGTGAAAATATTGAGTTTGATGGAGATATAATTGTAATGACGGATATGAAATCTGGGTCACAGGTAAGTGCTACATGCAATGTTGTAGTTATGGGGGATATAAGTTCTGGAGCTAGAGTTGTAGCAAGTGGAAATGTTATTGTTATGGGATCTGTATCTGGATTTATACATGCAGGAGCACATGGAAATAAAAATGCATATGTAGTTGCTGGAAATTTAAATCCTAAAGTATTGCAGATAGCTGGAAACATTGCAGAAGCACCAGACGATGAAAATTATGAAGGAAATAAACAGAATATACCAGAAATAGCATTTGTAAGTAATGATATAATTGTTATAGAGAGTTACTTGCCAAAAACGATAAAATAAAGAAGTATTAATTATACAGGGGGTAGTGTTATGAGTGAAGTTATAGTTATAACATCAGGTAAAGGTGGAGTTGGAAAAACTACTACCGCGGCTAACTTAGGAACTGCACTAAGTTTAGAAAATAAAAAGACAGTTATAGTAGATGCAGATATAGGTCTTAGAAACTTAGATGTAGTTATGGGACTTGAAAATAGAATAGTTTATGATATAGTTGATGTTGTTGAAGGTACATGCAGACTAAAACAGGCATTAATAAAAGATAAAAGATTTGAAAATTTATACCTATTACCAGCTGCTCAAACTAGAGATAAAAATGCAGTTACAGTTGAACAAATGAATGATTTATGTAATAAACTTAGAGAATCATTTGATTATATAATAATAGATTGCCCAGCAGGTATAGAGCAAGGTTTTAAAAATGCTATAGCAGGAGCAGATAGAGCTATAGTTGTTACAAATCCAGAAGTATCAGCTGTCAGAGATGCAGATAGAATAATAGGATTATTAGAAGCTAATGAAATAAATGATATAAGATTAGTAATAAATAGAATAAGACACGACATGGTAAGACGTGGCGACATGATGAATAAAGAGGATATTATAGAAATACTAGCTATTAAATTGTTAGGTTTAGTACCTGATGATGAAAGTATAATAGTTTCGACTAACAAAGGAGAGCCTGCTATACTTGATAATAAGTCTCTTGCTGGACAAGCATATAAGAATATAGCAAGAAGGATACTAGGAGACGATGTACCAATGTTAGAGTTAGAAGAAGAAGCTAATATCTTCACTAAAATAAAGAAAATATTTGGTATGGCTAAATAGTAAAGGGGGATATATCTATGTTAGATTTATTTAAAGTTTTTTCTAATGAATCTAAAACTAGCAAATCTGTAGCAAAAGAAAGATTAAAATTAGTTTTAGTACATGATAGAGTTGATTGTTCTCCTAAGCTTCTAGATCTTATAAAGACGGATATTCTTAAAGTTATAGCTAATTATGCAGAAATCGAAGAAGACGGACTTGAAATAAAAATGTCAAAGTCTAGAGGAGATAATGATGATATGCCGGTATCTGCACTAGTTGCAAATATACCGCTAAAAAATATAAAAGAGAGAAAAATGTAAAGGTGAAGGGGGATTATTATCCCCCTTTGTGGTTTTTATTGATTTTAGAAAGACGGTGAAAATATGGCTGAACGTAAATCGATGATTAAATTGATAAAACAACTAGATTGGAAGCTTATAATTATAGTACTTTGTATATTTTCTTTTGGGTTATTAATATTAAGTAGTGCTACTCATGCAAATGAGACAGGAAACTACTTCCAACTTTATAAACAAGGTGCTGCTTTTGGTTTAGGAATGTTAATGATAATAGGAATATTAATGTTTGACTATAATTTTTTAGGCAAATATTATAAAGGTTTATATGTTATTAGTTTAATTTTATTGGGCATTGTTTTAATACCTGGTATAGGTGCTGAAAGAGGAGGGGCAAGGTCTTGGTTAAATTTAGGGCCATTAGATTTTCAGACATCTGAATTAGTTAAACTAACATTTATATTGAGTTATGCTAAAATAGTAGAGTCTAAGAAAGATAAGCTAAATACTTTAAAAGAGATAATACCAGTTGTTATTTATGCAGTGCCTTTTATAGGGTTATTATTTGCCCAACCAGATTTAGGTACAGCTATAGTATTTTGTTGTATAATTGCAGGTATGTTATTTACTGCAGGACTTAATATAAAACTAATAAAAAGAGTTATCATTATAGCTATAGTATCACTTCCGCTAATGTATATGATGATGGCATCACATCAAAAAGAAAGAATTGAAGCATTCTTGCATCCAGATGATCCTACATATAAGGGTAACTATCAAGTTATGCAATCTATGATAGCGATAGGTTCTGGAGGTTTAACAGGTAAGGGATTATATAATGGGACTCAAAATCAAGAAGGATTTTTACCAGTACAAGAAAGTGATTTTATATTTGCTGTTATAGGAGAAGAATTAGGTGTAATAGGAATGTTAGTTGTAATACTGCTTTACACATTATTTTTACTTAGAATGATAATATTATCGAGAGAAGCGAAAGATTTTTATGGAACTCTTATAGTAATTGGAGTTATGAGTATGTTTGCTTATCAGATTATTCAAAATATAGGTATGACTGTGGCTGTAATTCCAGTAACTGGAGTAACACTTCCGTTTATAAGCTATGGTGGTAGTTCTTTACGTACATCATTAGCAAATCTTGGATTAGTATGAGAAAAAAAAAAATAAACTTTTAAATTAGGAGCGTAATATGAATATAGCATTAATAGCACATGATGAAATGAAAGATACAATGATAGGATTTTGTATAGCATATGAAAGAATATTAAAAAACTATGGTTTATACGGTACAGGTACTACGGGAAAAAGAATAATGGATGAAACATCTCTAGATGTAAATAGATTGGCATCTGGGCCTCTAGGGGGAGATCAACAAATAGGAGCTTTAATAGTGTCTCAAGATATAGATTTAGTTATATTTTTAAGAGACCCACTTACATCTCAAGCTCATGAGACTGATATACAAGCTTTAATAAGATTATGTGATGTATATCATGTACCTATAGCTACAAACTTAGCATCAGCTGAAATATTTATTAATGCACTAGACAGGGGAGAGTTATCTTGGAGAGAAGTTAGGAAAACTACTAGCCAAAGAGTTTAATTAATATAAGGATAAATTAAATTATTTATATGCAAAAAGAGTATCTAAATTTATAGATACTCTTTTTGCATATAAGTCATATCAGTAACTTTGTAAACTTAAAAAATAACATTTTGAGCAACGGATATATATATATAAAGGAACTATATTTAATATAGTTCCTTTTATATAAATTATTTTACTAATTTAGCAAATTCTTTACCAAAGTCTACACAATCTTGAAGAGTTTCTTCTGAAGGGAAGAATTTCTTTTTAAGAGTTGGAACAGGCATTTTGAATGACATAGCTTTTATTAAAGTTTCAGCCATAGTGATACCTTCACCACTCCATCCGTAAGAACCGAATACTCCACCTATTTTACCTATATTAGCCATAGGGTCTATAACAGAGAATAAATCCCACATTGGCTTAACCATAGTTTTATTTATTGTTGGAGAACCTAGTAATATTACTTTAGACATAACTACTGCGTCATGCATTTCTTTTAAGTTCATATTTTCTAAGTCGTATAAAGTAACTTTACATCCTTCTTCAAGTAAGCCCTTTTCTATATTTTTAGCCATAACTAAAGTGTTAGTATATGCAGATAAATAGAATATAGCAACTTGGTTTTGATTAGTAGTATTAACTACTTCTGTAGACCAATCTAAATATCTTTTAACTTGAGCCATAGGGTCTTTAGTAAGCATTGGACCGTGTGATGTTAATATAGTGTCAAAATCTAATTCTAATTCAACAACTTTATTAATAGCATTTAATACGTGTTTAGCAAAAGGCTTAACTATACAATCATAGTAGTGCTTAGCTGATTTTAAGTAATCTTCACTTTCAACAGAATTAGCATCAACATTTGCAAAATGACATCCAAAAGCATCACAAGTAAATAATGTTTTATCTTCTTCAACATAAGTAAACATAGTATCAGCCCAATGTAGGAAAGGAGCAGTTATAAACTTAAGGTTTCTTTTACCTATATTTAAAACTTCACCATCAGTTATAACATGACATTTAAATGGCTTATTTATTTGTTCATCTAAGTACATTTTAGCTGCTTTTGTACAAAATACTTCTATGTTTGGATTTAAATCTAATATATACTTTAAGCTACCAGCATGGTCAGGTTCTGTGTGATGTACTACTACATAGTCTATATCAGCCACATCAGTAACTTGAGATATATTATTTAAAAATTCATCTTTAAAGTTTGGTTTTACAGTATCAAATAAAACAGTCTTTTCATCTTTTATTATATAAGCGTTATAAGTTGTACCAAACTCAGTTTCCATTATTATATCAAAAACTTCTAAATCTTTATCAACAACACCTGTAAAGTAAATATCTTTTTTTACTTCAAATACATTACTCATAATAAGTCCTCCTAAAAAAATTAACGATATACATAAAAAATTTATACCCATAGAGTATACTTTTAAACAAAATAATATTCAAATAATATTATTATGTCCTAAAATAATTATAATATAACTCGTTGTGTTAGTTAATTACAATTATTGTAAATATTAGATTATAATAGGTTATATTTTCATAGTAAAAAAATTTTATAATAGTAATTTCAATATATTTAGTAAAAGAATTAGCATAATAGATTAATATAATATAAATTTAGATGAATATCTAAATGTAAATGTATTTTTTCAATGTATTTTAGTTTATATGAATATAAAATGGAAAAACTATATTGTAATAAATAAAGTTTTGATACATAATATCATATCGTGTATAATAATATTTATGTTTTAAAATAATACGCTTATCGGAGGTTTTAAGATACATGAATAAGGTAGACTTAAAGAGAATTTTAAAGAAGGTTGAAAAGCCTGCTAGGTATCTTGGAAATGAAATAAATTCAATACATAAGGATACGTCAGATGAAAGCTTAATAAGATATGCTCAATGTTTCCCAGACTTATATGAAGTTGGTATGAGTCACTTAGGAAGTCATATACTATATGATGTAATCAACAGAGATGAAAAAATATTCTGTGAGAGGGTATATGCACCTGCTGTTGATATGGAAAATATGATGAGGGAAAAGAATATACCACTATTTGCTTTAGAGTCAAGAGAACCTATAACTAATTTTGATGTTATAGCATTCACACTTCAATATGAGCTTTCATATACAAATATATTAAATATGTTAGACTTAGCAAATGTACCTATACTTAGAACTGAAAGAAAATTAGATGATCCATTTATATTAGTTGGAGGTCCATGTGCATATAACGTAGAGCCTATGGCTGATTTCGTTGATATAGTTGTTTTAGGTGAAGGTGAAGAAGTAAACTTAGAAATACTAAACGCTTATAAAGAATGGAAGAAAAATAAAACTACTAGAGAAGATTTCTTATATCAAATATCTTCAATAGAAGGTGTTTATATACCTAGTTTCTATGATGTTACGTACAATGAAGATAATACAGTTAAAGAAGTTGTACCAAATAGGGAAAATATACCAGCTAAACCTCATAAGAGAATAATAAAAGATGTTGAAAATGTACCATATCCAGAAAAATTAATAGTTCCGTTTATAGATACAGTTCATAATAGAGTTGTACTTGAGTTATTTAGAGGATGTACAAGAGGGTGTAGATTCTGTCAAGCTGGTATGATATACAGACCAATAAGAGAAAAAAG
>NZ_CATXCO010000048.1:0-13572 GCF_958366745.1 uncultured Romboutsia sp. | reverse complement strand
GAGCAATTGACTGTTAATCAATGGGTCACAGGTTCGAGTCCTGTTATTCCCGCCAGTAAAAACTCTTAGTTTATACTAAGAGTTTTTTTTATGTATAATAAATAATATAAATACACCTCTTAATAGCTATTTTGCCTTGAGGTGTATTTGTATTTAATCTATTGTTGCATATTCATTTTTTAAAACATATTTTTTAATAGTTTCAATTACTCCATTTTCATTATTAGTAAAATCTGTTTCAAAATTTGAAACTTCTTTAATTTTTTCATGACCATTTTTCATAGCATAGCTATAGTATGCATTTTCCATCATTTCTAAATCATTTAAGTAATCGCCAAATACCATAGTTTCTTTTTTGCTAATATTAAATTTCTTTTGAATTATATCTATTGCAGTTCCTTTGTTAGCATTACTACTATATATATCTAACCAATTAACTCCAGACGGTCTTACTATTATACCTGGTAAGTTAAATTTAGCAAACTCTTTATAACTATTAGTTTCTGTATTAACTAAATCATATATATTTACCTTAAATATTAAGTCTTTAACATTATTTAAATTATCTACATCAATTACGCTATCTTTATTTAAACATATATCTCTAATCTGATTTGCAATACTTTCATCTTCTATATAAAAACCTTTATCTCCAGATAAAGTTACATAAGAATTTGAAATATTTCTACCTATACTTATAAGCTTATCTATTGTATCTTTATCTAAAGTATTACAATAAATGCATTCATCTCTATAATAAACACTTGAACCATTATCACAAATAAATATTATATCATTTTTATATTTCTCAAATCTATGTACTGCTTCTCTATAATTTCTACCACTTGCAATTGCAAATTTAATATTTTTTAAATTTAGTACTTCTATAATATTTCCAAACTCTTTTGGAATATTTCCATTATTATCTAGTAATGTTCCATCCAAATCTGATGCAATTAATTTAATCATAACTATTCCCTCCCCCCTAATTTTATTTATATTAAACCTTAGCTATAAAAATTCACTTAGCTCAAGCTACATGTCGGTAAACATTTCATTTCACCAACAATAAATCCGCTTCTTAATCTACTACGTGGGCGAAATATTTAAAATTTATTAAAAATATTATTTATTATTTTCTATAAAGCTTTTAACTCTATCTAAACTTCTTGTTGCAGTTTTTTTGTACTTAAAGCTACTAAGTACTTTATTCTTATAAGTAGCAGTTGATAATCTTTCATCTAAAATACATATTATACACTTATCATCAACACTTCTTACTCCCCTACCAACTGCCTGTTTTAATGTTATTATCATTTGTGGAAGCATGAACCTAGCAAAATAGTTTGGTCTCATTTTTAATTTTTGATTAACTGGATCTCCTGGTGATGTAAAAGGCAATTTATCTATAACTATACATCTAAGTGATTGCCCTGGTATATCTATTCCTGTAAAAAATGATTTAGTAGCAAGTAATGTGCTATGATAATCTTCTTTAAATAATTCTGTAAGCTTATTTCTTCCCATATCCCCTTGTGCATAAATTTTATGACCTATATTTTTTTTAAGTAACTCTCTTTTGCATAAACCTAAGTTTCTATTAGAAGTAAATAAACAAAGCACTCCTCCATCTGTAGCCTTTATTATTTTTTCTATTTGATTAGTCATAGTGGCTTCAAAGTTTTCATCATTTCCTGGCACTGCATCCTTTGGAAGATACCATAGTTCTTGATTTGTTAAGTCAAAGGGTGATTTACCCATAAACTCTACTACTTTATCTTTGTCTATTAAATTAAATCCTAAGTTGTTTTTTAAGTATTCAAAATTACCATCAACACTTATAGTAGCTGAAGTTAATATACAAGTTTTCTCAACTCCATCTTCTTCTTTTTCTAAAAAGTATCTTTTAAAAGTTTGTGATACATCTATACTTTTTTTACCCAGTACTACCACACCTTTTTCTATTTCAACCCACATTACTATGTTTTTATCCTGTAATATATCATCTACTCTATATATCATTTCTACCATATTTTCTATAGTAGTTATAAGAGTTTTTGTTACTACTAAAGCTGATTTAAAATCATCATTTCCACCATCGTCTTTTGGTGCATCCTCATTATTTTGGTTTTGTCCTTCTATATCTAAAACTTGTTCTACATTAAGTTTTACTTTTTTCAGTCTTCTAATAGTGTCATTTAACATAAACACTAGATTTTCATTATCTGGTAAATCTTTTTGACTATCTATTATTTTAGCTCTTAGGTATATAGTTTTTTCATATCTTTCTTCTATACCTTTGAAAAACTCCTTAGCATAGTTTGATAATTTTTCTGTATTTTCAAGTCCTAGTATTTCATTTTTACGACCTAGTTTATTTTCTATTTCTTTTATCTTTTTTTCTATATACTCTACAGTACCTATACTTACTTGACTTGCATTAAACTCTCTAAGTATGTCTTCTGCTTCATGAGCTTCATCAAAAACTATAAGTGATGCATCATTAAACACTGAACTATTAGCATTCATACAACTAAATAACATATGATAATTTGTAACTACAACTTTTGCTTGTTGTGCTTTTTTTCTGTGTAAAGTATAAAAGCATTTATCTTTGTATGGACAAAAATTTGACTTACACTCTACACTATCTACTGTAGTTAGTTTTCTCATTTCATTACTTAATAAAAAGTCACTTTTAGTTAAATCTCCATCTTCTGTTTTTTGATAATAACTCCATAATCTATCCATTTCATTTTTATTAGTTAATGTTTGTTTTGCAAAAAAGTCTTCATCTTCTAGCTTATCCATGCATAAAAAGTTACCAATTCCTTTTAATACTGCTGGTTTTATATTATTTGAAACTTTCTTATTTGGATATAGTTCATCAAAAACATCTAATACAAAAGGCAAATCCTTGTTATATAACTGTTCTTGAAGAGATATATTTGAAGTAACTAAAACTATTCTTCCATCATAGTTAGTTTCTATTAAATTCTTTATACTAGGTATTAAGTAAGATATAGATTTACCAAAGCCACATGGCCCTTCTAATATAAAGTGTTTTTTATCTTTTATAGCTTTTTCAAGTAATATTGCTGCTTTTATTTGAGATACTCTTTTTTTATAGTTTTTATTTTTCTTTTTTAATATTCCGTTGTCTTTAAATATTTCCTTTATGTCCATAGTTATTACCTCGTTATATTATTTATCCTCTTATTGTACCATATATATCAAGGTTATTTTTAGCTATTATATTTTTAAAATACTAAAGTATTATAAAAAATCCAAACTATTGATAATCTATAATCTAATAATTATTTTGAGCAACGGATGTATCCGAAATACTTAGCCAACACGTTGCTCAAAGCGGTAGCAAGGATATATCGTTGGCGACATGAAATATTTCGCCGACACGTCGCTCAAGCAAAGCGAATTTTTTCATTACTTTATTGTACTTATTCCTATATTAATATAGATAAATAATCTCTAATATAAAATAAAGGCATCTCTATTTAGAGATAGCCTATTTAATATTTATATATTAAAAAAGAAAAAATGGAGTATAGTATGAATACGGCATTATATAAGTTGCAGCTAAAGCTGCAAATGGAAAAAATCTAGGTTTATATCTTCTATACATATAATTTTATCTATTAGGTGTATTTTGAGATGGGTTTTTAAAGACATCCTCCACAACTAATACTAAAACGCCTTCATCATTTATATCTTGAATGATTCCATCAAGTTTTATTCCATCTTTAAGAAGTAATATTACATGGAAACTTCTTAGTCTTTTACATTCATCTGCTATGTTAATATCATTTCTTTTTGATTTCATTATACCCCTCAACCACTAAATTGTAATTAAACTTATTAATATCTACCTTTAATATAATACGTGTACAAAAAATAATTGTTACAACTAACATAATGTTGATTATAGTAAACTAAATTTATTTGTATATAAAATTAATATTTTTTATATTTTTATAAAAGTATAGTAAATTTTCAAATATTTTTAACTATATCTTATATTATATGAATTGTTTAGTCTAAATCATTGTAAGCAAAAGGTGGGATTTTATGAAGGAAAAACATATAGGTATCATTATTCAAAATCAAGATGATAAAATACTTTTATATGATGATACTTATTATATAAAAGTAGAAATACATGAAAATGATAATATAAATAATGTTATAGCCTCCAAAGTAAAAGAAGCTGTGGATATGAATATATTCAAAATAATTGAAACTTATGTTTATACTCCAGATTCTAAATTAGTTGACCTAAACATACTATCTGATGAAGAATTCATTATGTACTTAGTAGAAGTTTGCATATATCATAATGAATTTAACTTTGTCAAAAAAGAAGACTTATTAGAGATTATCCCTAATCATAGTGAACGAGAGTTTTTTAAAGAAAATTTCGTAGACCATATTTTGTATGAAAAATCTTCACGATCATTTATATTTAACAACATATTGATTATATTTAATTTGTTCATATACTTAGGCTTTTCTATTTCATTATCCGAAACTACATTTTTTTGTATATTATTTCTACTATTTATTTCATATTTTTTAGTATCTAAATATGTAGTTCCTAAATTCGTAAACTTCTTAGTAAAATCTAAAATTAGTACAGATACTATTAATAAACTTGATTTTCTTTCTTGTTTTTTATTAATTTTTATTCTTATAAAGATATATCTATTATAATTTATAAGAATATATAATAATTAAAAGTCAAAGAATACAGTATTAAATATATTATATTCTCTGACTTTGATTTATATAATTTAATTATTAATTAATCTGTTGTGCTAGTTAATCTCTACACATATTGAAAATGCTATCCAATATTTTTTAATAATTCATTTTTATATAATCAACCATAGTAATTTCAATGACTAAATTTAACTAGCACAACGAGTTAATTATGTCTTTCTAATACTCTATATCTTAACACATCAATGTATCTAATAAATTTCGTTGTTTTTTACTAGCTAGTAACATACAATTACTTTTAACTATGGAATATTTAAAGTATGATGATAATCCTTCTTATATAATTGTCATTTTAAAATTTACTATAAATCTTTTATTCTTTTTCTTATTTATTGTGTTAACTATTTATTACCTCTTGTAAACATAATATATCTTCATTTTTCTTTAGATAAATTGTAAATATAATGAAAATTTAAAATTTATAAAAAACAATTGACAATGTATAAAATTTTATTATATTGCTTCCCAAATAAAGGAATATGTTGTAAAATAATATCCGATATATTTTTTTGGAAAAAAATGTAATATTTTGTAGAGGAACGAAAGGATATATATGAAATTTTATAAAAGGATAAGAAAGTTTTTAGTTTTACTTTGTGTTTTTACAAGTATAAATACTAGTATAATTTACGCAGATATAAACAAACACTTTAATTTTAAAAATCTGACCATTGAAGATGGATTATCTCAGTCTACTGTAGAAACTATATTCCAAGACAGTAAAGGATATATCTGGTTTGGAACTAACGATGGACTTGATAGATATAATGGTTATGAATTTAAACACTATAAATTCGACAAGTATGATAAAAACTCTCTACCAAATAACTATATTGTTGATATTATAGAAGATAAATATGGTTATTTATGGATTTCTACTATCGCAGGGTTAAGTCGAATAAACCCATAGACAGATGAAATAAAAAACTATTATACAGATAAAAATAGTGGAAACTTATCTGATAGTAATTTATGGCAGCTACTTTATACAAAGGATAATAAATTGATTGCCTCTACAGTGAATGGACTTAATGTGTACGATGAAAAGAATGATACATTTACTAGAGTTTTAGGTAATGAAAAAGACTTGCCTAGCCAATACATCTACTCTATTGAGGAAGGTCCTAATGGTCATATATGGATTGGTACAGATAATGGTCTAGTTGAAGTTGATAAAAACTTTAAAGTAGTAAAGACATATGAAGATACAGTAGCTAATAGTTCGGTGTATGAAATCGAATATGATACAAATGGTTATATGTGGATCTGTACTTTAGATAATGGATTGTTTAAGGTAGATTTATATAATAATAGTATTATTAATTATAAATCTGATTCAAATAAGTATTCTCTACCAAGTGATAGTGTTAGAGCTATTATGCATGATGCTCCAGGTAATCTATGGATAGGTACAGAAAAAGGCCTTTGTCGTTATGACTATGAAACAGATAAGTTTATTACATATAAAAAAGAAGCCTATCAAAATAATACTTTAGTATATGATAATATCTTTTGCTTATTTAAAGATAATAGTGGGCTTATGTGGATAGGAACTTATAGCGGTGTATCTATATTTAATCCAAATAGCAGTTTTATACATTTTAAATCAGAAATGGAAGATGACACTATAAATAGTAACCTAATTCAAGGTATATATGAAGATCAAGATGGTACTTTTTGGATAGGAAGTAATGAAAGTGGTGTAAATATACTTAATGAAAACTCAGTAAAATACTTAAATACAAAAAATAGTGACCTACTTAATGATAGCATTAGAGATATAACTGGACTTAAAAATAATATATATCTAGGCACTAACGAAGGTTTATCGGTTTTAACTAAAAATGATAAAAAAGGTGAAGATTACACTATAACAAATTATACAGAAGAAAACGGTCTACCTTCAAATAAAGTACGCTCATTGTATGTAGATTCAAAGGGTTATGTATGGATAGGAACTAATAAAGGTATTGCTACATTAGACCCAAATAACAATATTATAGATATAAGTTATATCTTTGAAAAAATTGGTGTATCTGATAAATTTGTAAGAGCAGTCTATGAGGATTCAAACGGAAATTACTACATTGGGTGCTTTTTAGATGGAGGATTAATTAAGATAAACCCAAAAACTAAAAAATATACAATATATAAAAATAAAGAAGATGATTATTCAAGTATAAGTAATAACTCAATAAGGTATATAACTGAAGATTCAAAAGGAAATATACTAGTTGGTACCAGTCATGGTATCAATATACTAGATCCAAAGACAGATAAAAGTACTCACTACACAGAAAAAGATGGGTTAATTAATAATACTGTATACGGAATATTATTAGATAGTAATAATGGTATATGGATGAGTACAAACGGAGGTATCTCAAAGTTATCTCTTGAAGATGGTACATTTATGAACTTTACAATTTCAGATGGACTTCAATCTAATGAGTTTAATGGAAGATCAAGTTTTAAATCTAAAGATGGAAAGTTATTCTTTGGTGGTATAAATGGATTTAATGTTTTTGATCCAGATTCTGTTGAATTGTCATTATTTAAACCACAAGTTATATTTGATAAATTTGAAGTAAACTGTGTTACTGAAAAATATATATCTAGTAAGAAATTAAAATCTACTGATAATAATATTAAGGTGAGTTTCTTTACAAATGATTATAAAAATTCAACTTCTGCTAAGTATTATTATAATCTAAACGGTGGAGATAGTGAATGGGAGGTCTCAAATTCGAATACTCTCTTATTTGCTAACCTATCTCCTGGAAATTATACTCTTAAAGTAAAAGCTATTACTCAACATGGTATATCCACCGAAGAAGCTTGTGTAGATTTCACTATTAAGCGTTCTTTTTGGATAAGTAATCTTGCTATTTTTATTTATGTGATTATAATAGCAATAATAATATATTTGCAAATAAATAAATTAAAGAAACTAGATCAATTAGTTAATAAAAGAACACAGGAATTAAGAGGTGAGATGAAAAAAAATAAACAGCTATTTGAAAAAATAATAGCATTTGAGAAAAATAAAAATAATTATTTTGTTAATATGTCTCACGAGCTAAGAACTCCATTAAATGTACTAAATGGTTTAAATCAATTAATAAAAGGACTTTCAAAAAAAGATACCTTTATAACTCCAGATAAGCTTTCTTATTATATGGATGTAATGGAAAGAAACTGTTCTAGACTATTAAGCTTAATAAATAATTTAATAGACTATGCTAAAATTGAAAATAATAGTTATACACTTAATAAGAAAGATGAAAATATAGTATACTTGGTTGAAGAAATTGTCCTTGATATGAAGGACTATATAGAAGGAAAAGGAATAGATCTAATATTTGATACAGATACAGAAGAAAAAGAAATTAGCTGTGATAAATTAGAAATAGAAAGATGTATAGTGAATTTATTAGGTAATGCTGTCAAATTCACTCCTGAGGGTGGTTTAATCGAAGTTTTAATTCAGGACTTGAAAGATAAAGTAAAAATAAGCGTAAAAGACAGCGGTATTGGTATTCCAGAAGAAAAACAATCTATGATATTTGATAAATTTAATCAAGTAATAGATGATAACTCAAAGCAAAAAAATGGTAGCGGATTAGGGCTTACCATAACTAAACATCTTATAGGTTTACATGGTGGGGAAATCTACGTAGAAAGCAAAGTTGGCGAAGGTAGTGAATTTATAATAATTCTTCCTATAAACAATAACTAAACAATAAATTAAAAAGCAAGGGCATTTAATATATATATTAAAATCCCTTGCTTTTCTAGTTTTAACATATTAGAAATAATCGTGTAGATTTTAAACCTACACGATTGTTGTATTTATATATTTTATTATATATCCATATTATTTAATAAATTTTTAAGCTGTCTTAATTCATCAATAGATAATGTTATCCCCTTACCCATTTTAACATGGTCTGGTGCCCAATCTCTTAAGTCATATTTAGCTTCTCTATTATTCCAGCTTATAAGATTTAGTTCTTTTGTCCAGCCAGTACTACTTTCTGATACTACTCCAACTTCTTCTACTATATCATATTTTATATCTGCCATTTGTATAGTCCTTCTTTCTATCATTAGTTTCTATAGTAAATAATATACCATTATTTTGTAAAATTTCAAAATAATATATACTTATCATTATAGTATAATTTTACTGTATATCATTTTCACAAGCTTTGCTTTTTCTAAAGTATATATATACTCCTACTATACCTATAGCCATTATAAAAAAGCAAACTATAATAATATAAAAGTACTAAGTATAAAATAGATTGTTATCTATTTATATTTAGTACTTTTATTAACTATATATATTATTTATTTATCTTAACAACTTTACCTGGTATTCCAACTACAGTAGCCCCTTCAGGAACATCATCAAGAACTACAGAATTAGCACCTATTTTAGAGTTTGAACCTATTTTTATATTACCTAATACCTTTGATCCTGCTCCAATTACAACATTATCGCCTACAGTTGGATGTCTTTTTCCCTTTTCTTTGCCTGTACCACCTAAAGTTGTTCCATGATATATTGTTATTCTATCACCAAGTTCTGCAGTTTCACCTATAACAACACCCATACCATGGTCAATTAATATTCCTGCTCCAAGAGTTGCCCCTGGATGTATCTCTATTCCTGTTAAAAATCTTGCTCTTTGAGAAATTAATCTTGCTAAAAAAAGTAAATTTTTCTTATATAAAAAATGTGAAATCATATGTGCTAATCTAGCGTGTATCGATGGATATAATAAAAATACTTCTAACTTCGTTCTAGCTGCCGGATCATTTTCCATTATATATTCTATATCTTTTTTAATTTTATAAAACATTTAAATCGACCCTTTTTTATTAAAATTACTTTCCTTATTGCATAAATTATATAATTAAAATATTCCCATAGACATATATTTGTCTATTCCATCTGGTGCTACTGTAACTATCTTTTTATCAGGATACATTTCACATAATTTTAATGCCGCATATATATTAGCTCCTGATGATATTCCAACTAATATACCTTCCTTTTGTGCCATTATTCTAACACCTTTGTAACTTTCTTCATCAGTTATAGTCATAACTTCATCTACAACATTTTCGTTATAATTTTTAGGTATAAATCCAGCCCCTATTCCTTGTATCTTATGAGATCCTTTTTTATTTTTATTTATAACTGGTGAACCTTCAGGTTCAACTGCAACTACTTTTATATTTGGATTTTGCTCTTTAAGATATTTACCTACTCCGCTTATAGTTCCGCCTGTTCCAACACCACATACAAATATATCTATATCCTTAACTTGATTATATATCTCAACACCTGTTGTTTCATAATGTGCTAAAGGGTTATATTCATTGTCAAATTGTTTTAAACTTATATAATTTGAATTTTCACTTAAAAGTTTATTCATCTTTTCTATAGAGCCTTTCATACCTAAAGACCCATCTGTTAGTATAAGCTTAGCTCCATATGCTTTCATAAGAGTTCTTCTTTCTACGCTCATAGTTTCTGGCATTACTATAATAACTTTGTATCCTTTTAAACTTCCTATCATAGACAAGGCTATTCCTGTATTTCCACTAGTTGCTTCTACTAATACATCACCTTTTTTTAATAGTCCATTTTTTTCAAGATTTTCTACCATATAATAAACTGCTCTATCTTTTATACTCCCTGCTAGATTATACTTTTCTAGCTTTACATATATATTGGAATTTCCTATATTATTTAATTTAATCATAGGAGTGTTTCCAATCATATCTAATACATTATTATTTATCATACTAATCCCCTTCCACTTTATTTAATTCATTTATTCCATTCATACATTTAAGGTATTTTAATAGCATTTTAATATAAATTTATACCTATTATATTTATAGATATTCAATTTCTAAAAAGTATAATATACTTTTTAATATAAAATTTATAATTATTTAATTTTAAATGTATAATCTTCAAAATCTAGTCAATAATTTAAATATAATCCTCATTATATTACTCATAATATGCTCATTATTTTTTTATTTTTTATACTCCACAAAAAAGACAGGTTTTTAACCTGTCTTTTTACTATCTATTTAATGCTTTTATTACAAATTGTATATAAGCATTTTTATAATGCATCCTTTTCTCAACTTACCTTATCTACACTTTAGTCTATATAGTAAAGATATAGTCCTTGCTATAAATTTTATAAAACTTTTAAATAAATGTATAACTTCTATATATTTGGGCATAATTTAAATACATCCTTATTATATTACTCATACTCATTTAATAAATATTTTTCATATTCCATAAAAAAGACAGGAATCGGGACCTGTCTTTTTTATATACTATTTATTAATTCTTTTACTAAATACTAGTTTATTTTTAGAAAATGTATTCTTTTTCTGCTTTTTTATGATAATAGTCCATAATATAATTGATATTATAATATTTATAGGATTACAAAACAAATATACCTTTGATATATTTATTCCCATAGTAGAAGATGCTATAATTATAAAATTCCATAAAGTATGAAAAATTGCCAAAGGCAATATATTATTTAATATAATAGCTAGTGGTACAAAAGCAAACCCTAATAAACTTGAAGCTATTACATTAACTAAAGCTTGAATTAATGTTTTTCCAGCAAATATTGTTGTAATGTGCATAACTGAAAATCCTAAACTACTTATAATCATTGCACTTATTAAATGTATTTTTCCCTTTAATGTGTTTAGTAACATTCCTCTAAACATTATCTCCTCTGAAAATCCTGCTATTACAGTTCCTATTAATATAAGAACTATACTTATTAAAGTAGTACTATTAAAGTATGATATGTTTTTATAAATCCCTTCTATAAATTTATATAACATGGATATTAATATAAAAATATATGGTATAAACCATACTAACTTATCTTTTTTTATCTTTGAAAATCCTATATTCTCTAGTTTATAAAACTTTTTTATAATATAAACTATATACCCTGATGATATAATTTGAATTATAGAATTTCCTATTAATTGAGCTAAATTATTATCACTTGTGATATCAAAACTACTCATTACCATCGATCCAATTATCATTATAAGTTCATAAACTATTATTGATCGTATTGATATTTTTAAATCTTCCAAAGAATCCCTCCAATTCCTTTATTTCATTATATTATAACATAATTTAACATTATTCTCCTCATCATATTAATAATATAGTTTCCTTATACGTAAAAAAGACTTAAGTTAAACACTTAAGACTTTTTACTCTTTAAAACTTTATAAATCTAGATTTCTTTGCTTTAATTTCTCTTTATTTATTAATATTAAACATATAAAAAAGGCTAGACTTTGGATACATCCATAGTTCTAACCTTTTTAACTATTTATAACTATTACTACAAAATAATTTGAAGTATATGTCCAACAATTATTCCTGCATAATTTCCTAAAACATATCCCCATACACCAGCTATCATTGTAGGAACTATTAAACTATTCCATCCTTTAGCTATAGCCATAGCCACAGCTGTAGTTGGACCTCCTATACAAGCATTCGATGCAAGTAATAGTTCGTCTAATTTAAACTTAAACATTTTACCAACTAGTAAAGTTACAACTAAATGTATAGACACTGCTAATATACAGAAAATTAATATAAATGCACCATTTTTTATTATTTCAGATATAGATGCAGGTACTCCAAGAACTACAAAGAATAAATAAATTAAAAATGTACCTATTTCCTCAGCTCCGTTAATTTCTTCTAATTGTTTAGAGAACACTGTAGCCACTATTAACATTAAAGTTGTCATTATTAGATACATATTTCCCAAAATAGAATTAGCTATTTTTAATATCATATTTGAAGTAGGTATTATTGCTGAGATATATTCAGATAATAAATTAGATAAACTTGCTACTGAAAAAGCAATTGCTAAAGAAACAGCTATATCCTTTAATGATATCTCTTTTTTTGTCCAATATGTAGAACTTCCTCCACTACTTTCTTCACCTTCTGTAGCCATACCCCATTTGTTTTTGAAAAATAATATTGAAGGTATTGACATAGTTACAAAGAAATATACAGCCATAACTAAATTATCAGCTACTATTGTTGCATTAGTTATATTTTCTGGAGTTTTAAAAGCATTTGTCATGGCAACAAAATTAGCTCCTCCTCCAATATATGAACCTGTCATCATTCCAGCTATCTCAGCTATATGTGGTATTAGTGAACTTAGTAAAAATGCTGATATAAACGTACCTGCTACTGTTCCTAGTGCTGATACATGAAATGCACCTAACATTTTTCCACTTTCATTTTTAACCTTTTTTATATCTGCTTTTAATAATAAAAGTGGTATTGCAACTGGTACTACATATGTCCAAACTGAATCATATACACTACTTTCTGTTGGTATTATTTTTAGATTTGCAAATATAATTGCTCCTAATAATGCTATAATTGCACCTGTTACCTTAGATGCCCATTTGTATTTTTGTTCAAGTACTATACTTATCGCAGACCAAACTACTAAGAACGTCCATAGCATCCACGTATTATCACTACTTATAAATGAGTTCATATTATCTCCTCCTCTTTATGTCTTACTCAAAGTGGATTTTACCATATATGATATATTTCATCATAGGACCACTCCCCTTGCTTTTTCAGTATATAGTGGTCTATAAAATAATAATAGGATACCAACATTGGTATCCTATTTCATAATATATAAAAAT
>NZ_CATXCO010000047.1:0-13581 GCF_958366745.1 uncultured Romboutsia sp. | reverse complement strand
TTTTATCCAAATATTTCGATTTATATTTTGTGATGATATTATAAGAGAAGAACCAATAACCATAGATGCTAGAACTAAGCTTAGCGAAAGTTTTGTAGCCAAATCAGTTATACACCGTTCCAAGCTTGTAAACTTTATATCTTCCATTTGTATTTTAATATTATTATTCTCTAAGTTTCTAAGTATAGTTTTTAACTGTTTTGGAATTGATCTAATATCAAAAATTATTTCTTCTGTATTATCTTTAGCCCTAAGTAATATCTTATCAATACTAAGTTTATTAATATAATAATACTTGATAAATTCTTGTGCTACTGACGATATTGAAAAATCTGGATCTAAATTTCTAGCAGTTCCTTCTAAAGTTATTATAGTTTTTGCAAGCATAGAAAGTTGAGATGGTATACATACTTTATATTTTCTAAGAAATCTAAACATATCATTTAAAATATTAGCTATACTTAACTTCTCTATTGGTACATCATAATAGTAGTGCATTAAATATAATAAATCTTGTCTAAAACTACTAGTATCTATATCTGAATTTAGTATATTCATATCTATTAATAAGTGAATTACCCTATCTATATTTTTCTTGCTTATTGCAATTGCCATATGATTTAAAAAGTTTAAGGTCTTACTGTCTATAATCCCAATCATTCCAAAATCTATGTATGATATACAGTTGCTACTTACTACAAATATATTTCCTGGATGTGGGTCACCATGAAAAAATCCATATTCGAATACTTGTTTAAATAACGATCTTACACCTATTTCCGCTATATTTTTCGTACTCCAACCTAGCTCTCTTATTTTTGAAATATCACTTAACTTTATACCTATTATTTTTTCCATTATTAATACTTTTTCAGTACTATATTCACTATATATAGATGGTATATATACTTCTTTGCTATCTTCAAACATCTTTTTAAACTTGATAGCATTCATAGCTTCAAAATTATAGTCCAACTCTCTCATTAATTGAGTATTAAATTCTTCTATTACCTGTTTTAAGTCTATATCAATATCTTTATATAAATCTTTTAATGCTAAAGCTATGCTTCTCAATATTTCTATATCAGATTTTATAGTTTCTTCTATATTAGGTCTTTGTATCTTTACAATTACATCTTCATTATTTTTTAACTTACCTTCATAAACTTGACCTATAGATGCAGACCCTATAGGAATATCATTAAATTCCTTAAAAATATCATCTATATCTAATCCAGTCTCATTTTTAAATATAGCTTTTGCTATATCTGTATCAAATGGTTCTACACTATCTCTTAATTTAGAAAGTTCATCTATTATATCTTGGTCAAATAAATCTTTTCTTGTACTTAATAGTTGCCCAAATTTTATATATATTGGACCTAATTCTTCTATTACACATCTAATCTTTGTAGCAGTAGACATATTCTTTATTTCCTCAGAAGGATTTGTAATAGGTATTTTATATGCTACTTCCTCTATATTTAGCTTTTCTACAATAACGGAAAATCCATATTTAATTAGTACATGTGCAATTTCTTTATATCTTTTTAAGTTTTTATAACTTATTCTCACTAGATTCCACTCCTAAAATTTTAAAAGGGCAATATAATGATTGCCCCTTTAGTTTTGTTACTTATGATTATTTGCAAGTTTTACGTATTTTAATGCTGATTTAGTAAGATTTTCTTTTTCTTGTTCTGAAAGTTCTCTTATTACTTTAGCAGGTGAACCCATAGCTAAAACACCTGATGGTATTTCCTTTCCTGGTGGGACTAAACTTCCTGCTCCAAGTAAAGTGAATTCTCCAATTTTAGCTCCATCTAAAACGATTGAACCCATGCCTATTAATGTATTGTTTCCAATTTCACATCCATGAATTATTGATTTATGACCTATAGTTACATTATCACCTATAACTGTAGGATATCCCTCTGATATATGCACTACACTTCCATCTTGTATATTTGTGTTTTCACCTACAGTTATATGGTTATCATCTGCTCTTAAAACAGTCCCATACCATATATTTGCATTTTTACCTATATTAACTTGACCTATAACATCAGCACTGTCTGCTATAAATGCAGTTTCATCTATTTTAGGTTCTACTCCTTTGTATCCTTTTATCATTGAGTATTATTCACCTTCTAACATTAATTTTGCTTGTATCATTATTGAACACTCTGTTCTTTTCTTTTGCATTTCACAGCCTAATTCATACGGCTTCATAACATCTCCGTTAAAGTTAGTTGCATTTGCATGACATCCACCTGAACAGTAGAATTTATTCCAACACTTTTTACAATCTTCTTTACTATATACATGAGCATTCTTAAAGCTCTCAGTTAAATCATGAGGGAATACTATTTCTTCATTCATTATGTTAGATAATTTATAATCTTCATTTCCAACGAATTGATGACATGGATATATATCTCCCTCTGGAGTTATAGCAAGATATTCATTTCCTGCTCCACATCCTGTTATTCTCTTTATTACACATGGACCTTGATTTAAATCTATCATAAAGTGGAAGAATTTAAAATCTTTCCCTTCCTTTAACATGTCAGCATATTTAACTGCTAAATTTTCGTATTCTTCAAATACTTTTGGCATATCTTCTTCTCTTAATGCATACGGATTTGACTCATCTCCTACAACTGGTTCAACAGAAGTAAGTGCAAATCCTTCATTTGCAAAATGCATAACATCTTCAGAGAAATCTAAATTCTCTCTTGTAAATGTTCCTCTTATATAATAATATTTGTCTTTCGGTCTAGTTTCTATAAGTTTTTTGAACTTAGGTAATATGATATCATGACTTCCTTTATCATTTAATGTAGGTCTCATATTATCATTTACTTCTTTTCTTCCGTCTAAGCTTAATACTACGTTGTGCATATTTTCATTTATGTACTCTATCTTTTCATCATCTAATAATATACCATTTGTAGTTATAGTGAATCTTATATTTTTATTATTTTCTTTTTCTATACTTCTTCCATATTCAACTAATTGTTTTACTACATCAAAGTTCATTAGTGGCTCTCCACCAAAGAAATCTATTTCTAAGTTTCTTCTATTTCCTGAGTTAGCTATTAAGTAATCTATTGCAGCTTTACCAACTTCAAAACTCATCATTTGCTTTTCTCCACCAAAATCCCCTTGTGCAGCAAAGCAGTACTTACATTTTAAGTTACAGTCATGAGCAACATGTAAACATAAAGCTTTAACTACTTTTTTTCTAGCTACGAAACTTGGATGGAATTGATATGTATCCTCTGTGTATAAAAGTCCTTCTTCTTCTAAAGTCTTTATTTCATCGTAAGCTTCATTTATTTGCTCTACTGTATAGTTTTCTTTTAAACTTTCTATTATTTCTTCTTTAGTTTTTTCCTTATATAAGTCAACTAGGTTATAAGCAACTTCATCAACAACATGAACTGCTCCTCCGTTAACATCTAGTACTATATTATATCCGTTCATTGAGAACTTATGTATCATACTCATTTTTCTCTCCTCCAAATTATCAATTCGATTTATGTATATCAACACACCTTACTCGAATTAAAATTAATCTATTCTTCATTATATAACTTATATAAGGTATAAGCAAGATTATTACAACATTCGCCTTTAATACCTTTTAATTCCATATTATTTGACAAAAAATAAATCTATCTTCACTTTAATATTTATATAAGTTTACTTTACTTTTTAATATAACCTCATAATAGATAAATATCTAGTTCTTATCATCTATCTGTTTAAAAAAGTTAACCAGATTATTACCATTGTCACTATGATGATTTTTAACTATATCTAATATAACCGTATCATCAATTATATCTTTTAAAATTTCATAGCCATAACTGCTATGATTATAGTAACACTGTATTTTTTTAGATTTTTTAATACTTTTTAATTTTCCTTTAGTTAATTTGTTTAATATAACTATTATAGATTTATCAATCACATTTAATCGTTTCGTAATTTTTCCTATATCATGTAACAAAGCTGACTTCATTAATAAGTTTCTATTTTTTAATATCTCTTCATCATCAGTCTCATTATTATCTATAATAAATTCTATATCTTTCGCTATTCTAATACTATGCTTTTGTTCTGATTTAGATAACTTCATGAATAATTCCAACTCTTTTTTATTTAGTATTTCATTAGCATAATCATAATCTTTTTCAGTCATCTTATCTGTAACATTAACATAAAATTGCTTTACTCGTTTAGGTATCATGATTTTCTCCTTCTATTTCTTAATTAAGGATTTTACAGTTTATTTTGTCAAATTTTACTTCGATCATAACATCAATAACACATCTTCGCTAACGCTACTGATACATCCATTGCTTAAAATTCGCTTCGCTCATATCGCCAACGATACATCTTTGCTACCGCTACAGATGTATCCGTTGCTTAAAATTCGCTTTTCACATAACTCAAATGATATATCATTATAATAAAAAATGGAGTATTTTAAAACAAGTATTTATCTTAAAATATCTCCATCTCAATTTATTTTCTATTGAGCTTTCCTTTAACTTTCTCTAAAATTATATTAACTTCATCTACTTTAAGTATTATTATACTTGTACCGTAAACTATTGCACCTATTCCTACTGATAGCGCTAAAGTTATGACCTCTTTTATAAATCCACTACCTAGTATATTAGCTATAGTATTATATGCAAATAAAGTTACTACTGCCATTATAATTCCTGAAATCAAGGACTTAATCATACCCAGTGCTATTGACTTACCACCAAAACTACCTATTTTTCTTCTTAAGCTTATAAATAATAATGCTATAGTAAATAGTGCTGATATACTAGTTGCAAATGCAAGTCCTGCAAGTTGCATATTAGTATATTTAACAAATAATATATTAAGTGTTATATTTAAAACCATTGCTATCACTCCATTTATCATAGGAGTTCTAGTATCCTGTAATGAATAAAATACTTTTCCCAATATATCTCTAAGACCGTATCCAATCATACCAATTGAATAGAATATAAGTGCAACAGCTGTCATTTGAGTTGCTCTAACATCAAATTCACCTCTTTGGAATAACAATTTTACAATTGGATTTGCAAGTATTATTGCTCCAATAGATATTGGTATAACTAATAATGTAACAGTATTTACCGATGTTATTATTGATTTATTAAACTGTTCTTTGTTGTTTTCAGATGATAACTTCGACAACATAGGGTATACAACAGATGATATAGAAACTATAAACATTCCCATAACAAATTGATTTAGTTTTGTCGCATAGTTTAATGCAGATATACTACCTTCAACTAATGTAGATGCTATAGTTCTATCTACTATAGTATTTATTTGATTAACTGCAACTCCTATTAAAACTGGAGCTATAAGCCAAAGCATTCTCTTAAGATGCTCATCTTTAACGTCTATGTACAGCTTATATCTATACCCTTTTTTTATTGCAAATGGAAGTTGAAATAAAAATTGAAGTGATAATCCAATTAAAGTACCCCAAGGCAATAAATAAGGACTTATTTTCACACTTACAATTATTGATATAATTATAAGAATATTGTACGGAACTGACATAAAACCTGGTATTATAAAATTTTCTTTTACTTGTAGGTATGCCATCATTATATAGCTCATTCCTAAAAATGCTAGTCCTAATATCATTACTCTTGTAAAATAAATTGCTAATCTAAGCGTTTCACCTTCAAACCCAACAGCAAATATTTTTACTATCTGTGGCGTAAATATCGCTCCTATCACCGAAATAACTATACATATAATTACAACAATATTAAATACATTATTTGTAAACTTATTAGATGATTGCTCTCCTTTATTTGCATTTACTTCACAATAAAGTGGAATAAATGCAGTTCCTAGAGATGTACCTATAGCAGTGAATATTACTGCTGGTATATTCATAGCCACTAAAAATGCATCACTAACTCCTGATGCTCCATATGCTGAAGCTAGGGCTAATTCTCTACCAAAGCCTAGAATCTTAGCAACTAAAGTTGCCGCCATTAATCCTACAGCTGCCTTTGCTACTCTTGACATGATTTCTCTCTCCTATACTTTATTAACTCTTATTTATTTGATTATTCTCTATTTTAATATAATGTATAACAGTTTATAAAATAAAAGTTATATATATCCATTTTATATTTTATAGATTAACTCAACCTTAATTAAAGATTAAAATTTTAACTAAAAATTACTTTTCTTCAATGTTACCTTTATGTTTTTTACTTAATTTTTTTATGTCCTCTAATTCTAAATATGCTACAAGATTTTGTGATGTATTGTCTATATCATTTGATATATCAAATAAGTTACCTACAAAAGCATTCCCTAATATGTCATATGTTAAATCTTCTATACTTTTATTTTGTTTATCTTTATTCTTCATAACTATTACCTCCTCTTATTTTGAGCATATATATATTATTAGCAATAGCCATAGTTATTACTCTAATATATATTTTTATAAAATTTAGCATACAAAAAAGACGTCATAATAATGACGCCTTTTGTAGTGTTTATTATAAATTATTATCTTTCACACTCTTGATTTGCAACTGTACAAGAAGTTTTGCAAGCTGATTGGCAAGAAGTTTGACATTCACCACATCCACCTTTTGCAGCACTTTCCTTTAAAGTAGCACTAGATAAAGTTTTTACATGTTTCTTTTCCATCTTTAAATACCTCCTACTCAAAAGTTTCTTAAATGATTATATCATATAATTTTCCAAATGTGGAATATTATTTAAAATTTACACCTAAAACTCCACCAATGCCACCAGCTAGAGATACTAACAATACTTTGTATAATATATCCATTTCAAATACAAAACTATCCTTTGCTAAAAATACTATTAATGTAAGGCATACTATGTACATAAGGCCAACTAACAGACCGTATATAAGGCCTTTTTCTTTTATGTTCTTTGATGCATAAAATCCTCCAAATGCTGATGATGCAGTAGTTATTGCAGATGATGCCATAGCTATAGAATTTCCTGATAAACTAGTAAATGTAAGGGCTAAGTTATATATTAATAGAGTTGCTAGTGTTAATATATATGAATATCCTAAGCCCTTTAGAATGTAATTTGTTTTCTCCATAAAAAATACCTCCCCTCGAATATATACTCGTTAATATATATTCAAGAAAAGGTACAAACATTACTATTTATTATGCTTCTTTAGATTCAACCTTACCTATAGCCCATTTTTCAAATGGTACTTTAGTTCTATTTGGCCCTATTTCTAATATTACAGCATTTTCTTCAACCTTAGCAACGTGAGCTATTATACCACCTATAGTAGTAACCTTATCTCCTACGTTTAAGTTTTCTCTCATTTCTTTTAATTCTTTATCTTTTTTCTTTTGTGGTCTTATTAGTAAGAAATAAAATACTCCAAATACTACAACCCACATAAGTAATCCCATGATCATCTGTTGTGTTTGCGGACTCATCTTTTTCACTCCTTCAAAGTTTAAAAATTATTTATATATATTAAATATTATATATTAAAATGATTCTAATTAATAGTACATTTTAATTTATTTTGTGTATCCATATGCCTTGAAGAATTCTTCTTTGAAGTCTAATAATCTATCTTCCATTATCGCTTCTCTTACTTGCTTCATTAAGTTTAATAAGAAGTGTAAATTGTGAGTAGTTATTAATCTTGATGCTAATATTTCGTTAGCCTTAACTAAATGTCTTATATATGCTCTTGTGTAATTTTTACAACAGTAGCAATCACAGTTTGGATCTAATGGCCCAAAGTCTCTTGCATATTTTGCATTTCTAACAACTACTTTACCAACACTAGTCATAGCTGTACCATTTCTAGCTATACGAGTAGGTAATACACAGTCAAACATATCTATTCCTCTTATAACACCTTCTAGTAAGTCATCAGGGCTACCAACACCCATTAGGTATCTTGGCTTATCTTCTGGCATTAAATGTACTGTATAATCTAATACTTCATACATTAATTCTTTTGGTTCTCCGACACTTAAACCACCAACTGCATAACCTGGTAAATCAAGTTCTAATATTTCTTTAGCAGATTGTTCTCTTAAGTCTTTATACATTCCACCTTGGATTATACCAAATAAAGCTTGTTTTTCTGTATTTTTATGAGCTTCTTTACATCTTTTTAACCATCTTGTAGTTCTTTCTAAAGAGTTTTTAACATATTCTCTATCAGCAGGATATGGAGCACATTCGTCAAATGCCATCATTATATCTGAACCTAAAGCATTTTGTATTTCCATAGCTTTTTCAGGACTTATAAAGTGTTTTGATCCATCTATATGAGATCTAAAGTGAACACCTTCTTCTGTTATTTTTCTAAGTGGACCTAAGCTAAATACTTGGAATCCTCCACTATCTGTAAGTATTGGTCTATCCCAATTCATAAACTTGTGTAATCCACCAGCTTCCTTAACTAAATCGTGACCTGGTCTCATATATAAATGATATGTGTTACTTAATATTATTTGTGAACCTATTTCTTTAAGTTCTTCTGGTGTCATTGATTTTACTGTTGCTTGAGTTCCAACAGGCATAAATATAGGTGTTTCTATAACACCATGTGGAGTATGAAGTCTTCCAAGCCTTGCCCCACTTTGTTTACATGTTTTTATAAGTTCATATCTTATTGCACTCATGTTTTTTGTCTCCTTAATGTAGTCTTTTGTTTATCTATATTAAATTTTATATATTTACTGTATCTAAAGTTTTGTCATCTTATATAGGGTCTTTAGCATCTATAATATCATCATCGCGGTCATAATGTATACTCGTTATGTTCATATTACTATTGTCTTTTGTTAACAAATATTTTCTGATTGTAAATAATCCAGCTATTGCAATTACACCTAATAATACTTCTAACATACCTCCACTTTTGGGAAGTAATAACATCTTTCTTGCTATTGCATACAATAAGACTTCTATTATTGTACCTGGTATATGCAAAGATAACATAACCACGAACTCTATAGCTATAACTAAAAGAAGTATTTGTGCTAGTATATCATTTAATTGACTATATGCAACAGGAGTATGATATTCAACGATATATGCAGTCCATATCATTCTTAGGACATCTATCGTTCCCAAAAATACTGCTATTAAAACTACCATGGCTAATATTGATTCAAATATATACGCTACTCTTAGTGATATATTACTTTTATCTATATTTTTCATAGTTCCCCCTATATATTCTCTATTTAACTATTTTACAATCATAGCATCTCCAAAACTAAAGAATCTATATCTTTCTTTTACAGCCGTTTCATAAGCATTTAGTACATTCTCTTTGCTAGAAAGTGCACTTACTAACATAATTAATGTTGATTCTGGTAAATGGAAATTAGTTATAAGTTTATCTACCATTTTAAATTTGTATCCTGGGTAAATAAATATATTAGTCCATCCGCTAGTTTCTTCTATTATACCCTCTTCATTAGTTGCTGATTCTACTGTCCTACAACTAGTTGTTCCTACACAAACTACGTTATGTCCATTTTTCTTAGCATTGTTTATCTTTTGTGCAGCTTCTTTATCTACCATATAATATTCTGAATGCATTTCATGTTCTAATACATCATCAACCTTAACTGGTCTAAAAGTTCCAAGTCCAACATGAAGGGTTACAAATGCTATATCTACACCCTTATCCTTTATTTGTTGAAGTAATTCTTCAGTAAAATGAAGACCTGCTGTCGGTGCTGCTGCCGAACCATTATGCTTAGAATAAACAGTTTGGTATCTTTCTCTTTCTTCTAATCTTTCTGTTATATATGGAGGTAGAGGCATATTTCCAAGTTCATCTAAAACTTCCTCAAATATTCCTTCATAATGGAATTTAATTATTCTAGAACCTTCTTCAGCTAAACCTACTACTTCTCCTATAAGTTTTCCATTTCCAAAAGAAAACTTAGTTCCTATTTTAGCTCTTTTACCTGGTTTTACTAATGCTTGCCAAGTATCCTCTTCTGTTCTTTTTAGTAATAAGAATTCTATCTTACCACCTGTATCTACTTTTTCACCTATAAGTCTTGCCGGTATTACTCTAGTGTTATTAAGAACTAGGCAATCCCCAGGATTTAGATAATCTATTACATTTTTAAATGTTTTATGTTCAATTTCTCCAGTTTCTTTATCTAGTACCATTAATTTAGAACTTGATCTATCTAATATAGGTACTTGAGCAATTAGCTCTTCTGGTAAGTCAAAATAAAAGTCGCTTGTTTTCAATTTAAACTTCCTTTCCAAAATTTTATACAGTTACCATAATAACAAAAAAAGTATATTTTTTCTATACACCTATTAAATATATGTTATGTGTATTTTTAGAAATTATATCTATTTATGTTATTATACACACATTAATGTAACTTAAAAATTATCGTATCATGTTCTATGTCTATTCTTTATTTAGTAGGATAAGGCATATTAAGATGATCATATGCTAGTGGCATAGCTATCCTTCCTCTTGTACCTCTATTTATAAATCCTAATTGAAGTAAATATGGTTCATAAACATCTTCTATAGTATTTCTATCTTCTCCTATAGATGCCGCTAGTGTATCAAGTCCAACAGGACCTCCTCTAAACTTTTGGATTATAGTCATTAGAAGCTTCTCATCTACATAGTCAAGTCCTAGACTATCTACACCTAATAACTCTAATGCTTTGTTTGCAACATCATCAGTTATATTACCATCTGCTCTAACTTGAGCGTAATCTCTTACTCTTTTTAAAAGTCTATTTGCTATTCTTGGTGTACCCCTTGAACGTCTTGCTATTTCAGTTGCTCCACCTATTTGTATTTCTGCACCTAAAATTTCTGAGGATCTTACTACTATTTTTGCTAATTCATCAACTGTATAATAATCTAGTTTACATATAACTCCAAATCTATCTCTAAGTGGATTTGTAAGCATACCAGCTCTAGTTGTTGCACCTATTAATGTAAATTTAGGTAAGTCAAGTCTTATACTTCTTGCTGATGGCCCTTTTCCTATTATTATATCTAAACAAAAATCTTCCATAGCTGAATATAAAACTTCTTCTACACTTCTATTTATACGATGTATTTCATCTATAAATAACACATCATTTTCATTTAAATTTGTAAGTATTGCTGCTAAGTCTCCAGCACGCTCTATAGCTGGTCCTGATGTTATTCTTAAATTTACACTCATCTCATTAGCTATTATACTTGCTAAAGTTGTTTTACCAAGACCTGGTGGTCCATATAAAAGAACATGATCAAGTTGTTCATTTCTACTTTTTGCAGCTTCTATAAATATCTTAAGTTGCTCTTTTGCTTTTTCTTGACCTAAATAATCGTCTAAAGATTTTGGTCTTAAACTATTTTCAACATCTATATCTTCATTTTTCATTGTTGATGTTATTATTCTATCTTCATCTTGAAAATCAAACATTAACACTCATCTCCTTTCTATCTTAAGGATTTACTCATTATATAAGTTAAAGATTTCTTTATTATATCTTCTGTATTTAGCCCATCCTTTTTACACTTGTCAACGGCTTCCTTAGCTTCTGCTGATGAATATCCAAGGGCTACTAATGCATCTACTGCTTCATCTTTAGATACAGCTATTGGTTCACTTGAAAGTAATGTTGGTTCAAACTCAACATTATTTTTATCTACTTTATCTTTTAATTCAAGTACTATTCTCTCTGCTGTCTTTTTACCCACACCTGGAGCTTTAGAAAGTTTAGCTACATCTTCACTTAATATATATGCCCCAAGTTGCCCTGGTGATGCAAATGATAATATGGATAAACCTACTTTAGGCCCTATTTTTGATACTGAAGTTAAAAGTTCAAACATCTTCATCTCTTCTTTAGTTGCAAATCCACAAAGGCTCATATCATCTTCTCTTACTATTAATTTAGTATAAATTTTTGCCATATTTCCTAAATGTAAATCTTTTATAGTATTACTAGATACATTTATTTTATATCCTATATTGTTATTATCTATTACTATATAATCTAAGTTAATTTCTTCTACTGTTCCTTTTATATAACTATACATAACTTCCCCCTATATTCTTTAGAGTTTTTTCTAACTTATTAGCATGTGCGTGACAAATTGCAACCGCCAAAGCATCTGCCACATCATCTGGTTTTGGTACTTTTTTTAGATTTAAAAATGATGTAACCATTTGTTGTACTTGAGCTTTTTGTGCTCTTCCATATCCAACTACACCTTGTTTTACTTGTAGTGGTGTATATTCATAAACAGGTTTATTATTATGAGCACAAGCAAGCATAGTAACCCCTCTTGCTTGAGCTACTGTGATTGCTGTTTTTACATTTTTATTAAAGAATAGTTCTTCTATACCGACTTCGTCTATATTGTAATTTTTTATAAGCATATCTATTCCCTTGTAAACAAGTTCTAATCTTTTTAATATATCCATACCTGCAGGAGTAGTTACTGCGCCATAATCTATTACTCTAAATTTACTATTTTTATATTCTATTATTCCATATCCAACTATTGCTATCCCTGGATCTATGCCTAGTATTATCAAACTGTCCGCTTCCTCCTAAAAAATTTCATTTTATCTATATCCATAATGATATATATACTTTACAAAATATGCAAAACTTATGTTCTAATACATTATATCATAAGTTTTTGTATACACAAAAAAACAACCTTATATATTAGGTTGTTTTTATTAACTTCCAAAGCTCTCAAGTCTTGAATATGCATCATCTTGAGTATCAACTACTACTCCTTTTTGAATTTCTTCTTGAACTGACTGTGGTAAGGAATCTAATTTAATCTCTGTATTTTCTATTAACTCTCTATTTCCATTTATATCATATTTATAAAGTCCTATAAATCCATTTTCTACTTCTAAAGAATATTTATTACTTCTTGATGTGTCCTTTAAAGGAGCTTTTTCCGATAATACTATTTGATGTTGTGTTATACTATCAATCTCTTTATCTGGATATTGCTCAGATAAATATGTTCGTATTTCTTCTTTAGTTTTATCAAGTAATTCTTTTGGAGCAAATCCTATCATATTAGGCTCTGAGTCTATTAAACTTCCTTCTTCACTACGTTTATATAACCAAATTTCACAATTTTCACTTAATCCAAATGAATCTTTAGTTTCTTCATTTTCTTCATTTATAGTTTCATTATTAAATGCTGGTTTCTCTTCTACTTTTCTAGTTTTTACTCCTATATAAATACCTCCACTTAGTACTAATATCCCTGTTAGTATTAATATAGGTATCTTCCATTGGAAGGGCTCTTTTCTCTCGAACATATATATAACCTCCTTATATCAAATATTGTTGCCATACCTTATTTTTTTATACATTTTATCCAAATATTACTATTTTTATTTTATCGTTCCATTATTAATAATCTGTACATATTATTAGGTATATGTTTAATATAATTTAGTGGGGGTGATAATTTGAGTTCATATATTCGAGTAATTTATGATAGATTAGATTTTATTG
>NZ_CATXCO010000046.1:0-13793 GCF_958366745.1 uncultured Romboutsia sp. | reverse complement strand
GTGAAAGTAAAAGAGTAGGACATGTACTAATACCAAATAATATTTATGATGCTATAGTTAGAGATGGATATCATATACTTCTTGAATGTAGCTTAGAAAATAGAGTAAAAAGACTTTGTAGAGATTATGTATACAATAAAGATGAAAATAATTTAGAAGTATTAAAAGATTGTATAAATAAATTTAGAAAAAGACTTGGACATAATAAAGTTGATGAATATATTAATTTATTAGAAGAAGGAAAATACGAGGAACTAGTAGAAAAATATTTAGTAGAGTATTATGACTCATTATATATGCATTCAGTTGATAAATATAAATATAACGAAGTTATAAACTTTGATAATGTTGACGTCGCAGTAGAAGAAGTTATAAAATTTCATAAATCAGCAATGGAAGGAGAAATAAAATGTTAAAAATAGCATTAGAATCATTAGGATGTTCTAAAAACTTAGTAGATGCAGAAATAATGATGGGAATACTTAACAAAAAAGGATATAAATTAGTAGGAGATTTTGAGGAAGCAGATATAATATTAGTAAATACTTGTGGATTTATAGAATCTGCAAAACAAGAATCTATACAAACTATATTAGAATTAGCACAATTAAAAGAAACTGCTAATTTAAAATTACTTATAGTTACAGGATGTTTAGCACAAAGATATGCTGAAGAATTAAAAATAGAAATACCAGAAATAGATGCAATAGTAGGAACAGGAAGTTATCAACAAATAGATGAAATAATAGCTAACCTTGAAAAAGAGAATCATATAGTAAGCTTAAATGACATAGACTTTGCGTATAATGAAGATTTACCAAGATATGTATCAACTCCAGATTATATGGCTTATTTAAAAATAGGAGAAGGATGCGATAATAAATGTACTTATTGTATAATACCTAAATTAAGAGGTAAATACAGAAGTAGAAAAATGGAAGATATAATATCAGAAGCTAAGGATTTAGCAGCAAAAGGTGTTAAAGAGTTAGTTGTTATAGCGCAAGATACAACAAAATATGGTTGTGACTTATATGGTAAAGAAATGCTTCCAGAATTATTAGAAGAACTTGCACAAATAGAAGGTATAAAATGGATAAGAATAATGTATTCATATCCAGAATCAATAACTGAAGAATTAGTTAAAGTTATTAAAAAATATGATAATATATGTAATTACTTTGATATGCCAATACAACATGCAAGCAATAAAATATTAAAGTTAATGAATAGACATACTACAAAAGAAAATATACTATCAACTATAAATATGATAAGAAAGCATATACCAGATGCAACATTAAGAACTACTATAATAGTAGGATTCCCAGGTGAAACTGAAGAAGATTTTAATGAATTAGTAGAATTTGTTAAAGTAGCTAAGTTTGATAGACTTGGAGCATTCTCTTATTCAAGAGAAGAAGATACACCAGCTGATAAACTTCCAAACCATTTAGAGCAAGATGTTAAAGATGAAAGAAGAGATGCTTTAATGTTAGTTCAACAAAGCATATCAGAAGAACTAAATGCTGCTAAAGTAGGAAATATATATGAGGTTTTAGTAGAAGAACAAATAGAAGACAAAGTATATATAGGAAGAACTAAAGGAGATGCAGAGGAAATAGACAGTATAGTATATGTTAAATCTGATAAAAAGTTAAACATAGGTGACTTCGTAAGTGTAAAAATAACTAGTGCATTAGAATATGATTTAATGGGGGATATAGTTAATGAACTTGCCTAATAAACTAACTTTATTTAGGATATTTTTAATACCAGTATTTATACTTGTTATGTTATTTAATATACCAAGTAAATATTTAATAGCATGTGTAATATTTATAGTAGCATCTATAACAGATGCAATGGATGGACATATAGCTAGAAAGCATAATTTAATTACTGACTTTGGAAAATTTATGGATCCATTAGCAGATAAATTGCTGGTTATATCAGCACTTATATGTATGATAGAAGTAGATTTAGTATCTAGTTGGATGGTAATTATAATTGTTGCTAGAGAACTTACAGTAAGTATACTAAGAGCAATAGCTGCTGCTGATGGAAAAGTAATAGCAGCAAGTGGTGGTGGTAAATTAAAGACAATAAGCCAAATGATAGCAATACCACTTTTACTTTTAGGAGTTCAGTTTGGAAGTAATATATTACTATCGATAGGGAATATAACCATATTAATAGCTACATTGCTTACTTTATATTCTGGATGGGAATATTTATATAAAAATAAAAACTTATTTATGGAAAGTAAATAATTAAAAGGAGCTATTATTAAGACTAACTATTAGAGTTAATTTCTTAGTATAGCTCCTTTATATTTTATAAATTAAAAGTTTTACTGTTTATGTATTTTTTATTAAATTTGGTTAGAATGAAAAAGCTTGTCTTAAATTAGGAAGATATTCTAAATAAAACTTGTATAAAAATACAAATAAAGGTTTATAAATAAAATAAGTATGGTAAAATCTTACTGAAAACAAATTCTAATTTTATATATTAAAACTATAGCCTATAAATAGAAACCTATATTTCATATATAACTAAATATAAAATAAATTATATACAATTAATATAAAAGATATTAGCTTTCTTAACTATTAATTAAAGTGAGAGAAATATATATTATTATTAATGAGGATTAAGTGAATTTTTGTAATTGACGGAGATTATTTTATGCTATATAATAGTTATATAAAATAGAACGAATGTTTGGTATTTATAGAAATGAAAGGAATGATATAGATGAGTATAGAGCAAGAAAAACTAAATGCACTTAATCAAGCATTAGGTAAAATAGAAAAAGAGTTTGGTAAAGGATCAGTAATGAAGCTTGGGGAAGCTACATCAATGGCAATTGATGTTATATCAACAGGATCAATAGGTCTTGATATAGCAGTTGGTATAGGTGGACTTCCAAAAGGAAGAATAATAGAAGTATATGGGCCAGAATCTTCAGGTAAAACAACAGTTGCACTTCATACAGTAGCAGAAGCGCAAAAGCAAGGTGGAATAGCAGCGTTTATAGATGCGGAACATGCACTTGACCCAGTGTATGCAAAGGCGTTAGGCGTAGACATAGATAACTTAATAATATCTCAACCAGATACAGGAGAACAAGCACTAGAAATAGCAGAAGCACTTATAAGAAGTGGGGCTATAGATATAATTGTAGTTGACTCAGTTGCAGCACTTGTTCCAAGAGCAGAAATAGAAGGAGATATGGGAGATTCTCACGTTGGTTTACAAGCTAGACTTATGTCTCAAGCACTTAGAAAATTAACAGGATCTATAAAAAAATCTAACTGTGTTGCAATATTCATAAACCAATTAAGAGAAAAGGTTGGAATAATGTTTGGTAATCCTGAGACAACAACGGGAGGACGTGCTCTAAAGTTCTACTCATCAGTAAGATTAGATGTTAGAAAAATAGATACTATAAAGCAAGGGGATAAGGTATTAGGAAGTAGAACAAGAGTTAAGGTTGTTAAAAATAAAGTGGCTCCACCATTTAAACAAGCTGAATTTGATATAATGTATGGAGAAGGTATATCTAAAGTTGGTGATTTATTAGATATAGCGTCAGATATAGATATAGTTAAAAAGTCAGGAGCTTGGTATAGTTACAATGATACTAAACTTGGACAAGGTAGAGAAAATGTTAAAAAGTTCCTACAAGATAATCCAGATTTAATAAAGGAAATAGACGAAAAAGTTAGACATTACTATAAATTAGATGAAACTAGAGAAAATGCTCAAGAAGAAGACGACACATTATTAAATTTGGAATAATAAAATAATACACACCTCCTATTAACTTGACATGCGATAGAAAAAATTATAAAATTAATTAAGGACATAGTATCTAAATATGATTTTTAAATAAAATACTCTTAAATGTTACAAATAGAGGATTTTATCGACATTACAATATATATCTTAGAAGTAATGATTGTATTTTTTCTATATGCTATAGTTTTAATTGAATTATAAAATTATTTAGACTCTTAAAATGTAATTTTGGGATTATTATCAAAGGAGGTGGGTGTCATAGATATAATAAGTATTTTATTAGGGATAGCAGTAGGTATTATTGCTGGTTATTTTGTGAGAAAAAATATATATGAGTCAAAAATTGGCCAAGCTAACAGCGAAGCTGATAGAATAATAAAACAAGCAGAAGACGACTCAAAAAGAATACACAAAGAGAAGTTATTAGAAGCACAAGAGGAAATTCATAAGTTAAGAACTGAATCTGAAAGAGAAAATAAGGAAAGAAGATCTGACTTACAAAAATTTGAAAGAAGAGTTATACAAAAAGAAGAAATATTAGACAAAAAGTTACAAAACTTAGAACAAAAGGAAACAAGCCTAGGGGACAAGTTAAAGAATGTAGCTAAAAAAGAAGAAGAGATTGAGGCTATAAAAACCCAGCAATTAGAAAAATTAGAGAGTATATCAGGAATAACATCTGATAAGGCAAAAGAAATAATATTAACTAATGCTGAAAGAGACGTTAGAAGAGAAATGTCTATAATGATAAAGGAAATAGAGTCTCAAGCTAAGGAAGAAGCAGAGAAGAAATCAAGGGAAATAATAGGGTATGCTATACAAAAATGTGCAGCAGACCATGTTGCTGAAACTACTGTTACTGTTGTAAATTTACCTAATGATGAAATGAAGGGTAGAATTATAGGTAGAGAAGGTAGAAATATAAGAACATTAGAAACATTAACAGGAATAGATTTGATAATAGATGATACTCCTGAAGCTGTAATATTATCAGGGTTTGATCCTATAAGAAGAGAAGTTGCTAGAATAGCACTTGAAAAATTAATAGCGGATGGTAGAATACACCCTGCTAGAATTGAAGAAATGGTTGATAAGGCTAGAAAAGAAGTAGAGAATATAATAAAAGAATACGGAGAACAAGCGGCCTTTGAAACAGGTGTTCATGGACTTCATCCAGAGTTAGTTAAATTACTAGGAAGACTTAACTATAGAACAAGTTATGGACAAAATGTACTTAAGCATTCTATAGAAGTTGCTCATATAGCTGGTATAATGGCAGCAGAAATAGGCGCTGATATTAGACTTGCAAAAAGAGCTGGTCTTTTACATGATATAGGGAAAGCAGTAGACCATGAAATGGAAGGAACTCATGTTGAGATAGGTATGGACTTACTTAAGAGATATAAGGAATCTAAAGAAGTTATACATGCAATGAGTACGCATCATGGTGATTATGAACCGCAGACTATAGAAGCTGTGCTTGTAACTGCAGCAGATGCTATATCAGCAGCAAGACCAGGGGCTAGAAGAGAAACTCTAGAGGCTTATATTAGAAGATTAGAAAAGTTAGAAGAAATAGCCAACTCATATGAGGGTGTAGATAAATCTTTTGCCATACAAGCAGGTAGAGAAATAAGAATAATGGTTAAACCTGAAAATGTTAGTGATGAAGATATTCATTTATTAGCTAGGGATATGACTAAGAGAATAGAAGATGAACTAGAATACCCAGGACAAATAAAGGTTAGTATAATAAGAGAAACTAGAGCAATAGAATATGCTAAGTAATAAAAAAAGAGAGGATAAATACCTCTCTTTTTTTATTATGGTAAAAAATAATTAATATTATATAAAATTATAGATAAAAATATAGGTAAAAAAAGCATGGAGTGAAGTTAGTTTATGAGAAAGCCTAAAATTGTAGTTAGTGAATGTTTATATGGTACGAAATGTAGATATGATGGTCAAGGATACAATGATAAGGTTATTCAATCTTTAAAAGATTATGTAGATATACAAACTGTGTGTCCTGAACTGGCTATAGGTTTATCAATACCAAGGGAACCTATAAGAATAGAAATGAATAAGGAGAATGAAGAATATAGATTGATAGATTATAATTCGAAAAATGATTATACAAATCAAATGACTGAGTTTTCTGAAGAATTTATAAATGGTTTAGATGATATAGATGGATTTATATTAAAAAGTAGATCTCCTACTTGTGGACTTAAAGATGCTAAAGTATATTACTGTGGAAATAAATGTAGTATAAGAAGCAATGAAAATGGTTTTTTTTCGCAAAAAATAATTGATAAATATGATTATTTGCCTATAGAAAATGAAGGACGACTTAAAAATTACAATATTAGAGATAATTTCTTTACTAGGATTTTTTTTATTAATAATTTAAAAAATAATAAAAATATAATAGAATTTCACAAAAATAATTTGTTATTACTTAAATCTTATGATGAAGAGTCAACAAATGAAGTAAGTGATATATTAAATGAAAATAGAATGGAAGATCAAGTACATCAATATAAAGAAAAAGTATTAAATATAGTTTCTAATCAAAGAAAAAAAGAGAATAAATTATCTATTATAATAAAAGTATTTGAAAAGTATAAAAATATGTTAAATGAAGAAGAAATAAATATGTTTAATGGATTAATTGAATCTTATGAAAATCAAAGAATACCATTTAGTACACTTGAAGTTGTTATAAAAATGTATGCAACTAGATTCAAAGATAAAGATATATTAAATCAAACATTTTTTTATCCATATCCAGAAAATCTTATAAATATAACTGATTCTGGAAAAGGAAGAAAATTATAATAAAATTAATTACATATACACTTAAGTAAATTGGTAATAATAAAGATACAACAATAAGAAAGGATGATTTTATGTTAAATAAATTAGCTAAAAACCAATATGTAAAAATAATAAAAAGTAACTTAGAAAATAGTGATATAGAATACGGTGTAGTATTAAATGATGAAAATGAAAAGTATGATATAATGAGTATTGGATTTGAAAATAAAAATGGTAAATTTGTAGAATATCCAACAAATGTAGAAAACTTAGTACAATCTTATACTACTCAAGATGCACAATTTGATGAAGTAAAAGAAAATGAAGTAAGAAGAAAAATGAATATATGGTTAGAAAATAATTATAAAAGTAATTATAAAATATAATTATATAGGGGAGTATGTTTACTCTCCTTTTGTTGTTTAAATGCAAAATTTTTATCTATAAATATCAATATGGAAAAATTTATACTAAAATGATATAATTATTATAATTAAGGGGGGAATTTAAAGTGAACCAGTACACAAATATTAACTCTCAGTTAGAAGCTTTAAAGCTTAAAGATATAGAAACATATTTTTATGAAAAAATAGGTAACAATGCTAGTATAATTCCTAAAGTCACACCTTTTAAAGGTATAAATACGGATATGTTATATATAAAAGATAATAAATTGTTATTTATAAAGTTTATGGATACAACAGAAGATTTATTTTTTATATTAGAAGAAGAGTTACTAGAAGTAATGAATGAAGAATATGAACTTTTAAAAATAAAAATGGAACAATCAAAATTAAATATAGAATATAATTATGTCTTTGTAATGCCATATGTTGATATAGATGATGCATATAAATTTGAAGATTTTATAGAAAATAATTTAATAGACCAAACTAAGCTTGAAGAGATTTTAACGGGTGAAGTATTAATAGATAAATATCTTAAAGGTAAAAATAATGAAATAGATCTAAATTTATTTTTATTAAAAATATGCCCAGAATACTATGTATTAAATGATAAAATACATTTAAATAATAGTTTTAAAAAAATTTCATTTTATAGTGATGATTATAAATATAGTGCAACACCTCTAAGTGAAGAACAAATAAAGGATATAATATCTATAAACTATGGAAATACATTACTTACAGGAGGGGCAGGAACTGGTAAAACCACTCTTATGTTATCAAAAGTCATGAAGTTAGCAAGAGTTTATCCTCATCATAGATTTTTGATACTAACTCATACAAAACAAGAATGTAATGAATTAAGAGAGAAACTACAAGTTCTATATAAAGAAAATACTAATATAGACATATATACACTTAATGCATTTGTACTCAAATTAGCTAAAAAGTATAATTTAGTGGTTGATTATAATATGCTGAAAAAGGATTATTATAAAACTTTTAACAATATAGTAAAACAAGCTAGAAATATTATCAAAAATAAGAATATGTTTAAAGGGATATTTATAGATGAGGCAGAGAGTTTTTCTAAAGATGAAATTGAATTTATAAGAGAGTTCCTATATAAGACAAAATATATATTTAATGTTTTTTCGTGTAATAGTTTAAATATATCAAATAATGTTAATATATTTAAGGACAACCTAAAAGAAATAAAATTTGATGAGCATATAAATTTAAAGAAAAATTATAGACAATCTAAAGAACTTGTTGATTTTAACAATAACTTCTGTGAAAATATAGATAGATATATAAAAAAATTAAGAAGTAACGTTAAAACTACGGGATTCTATAAAACAGAGGATATAAAGCCTAGTACAAAATCTGTAGACATAATAAAGGTAAGTGACTTAGAAGAACAAATAAGTTCTGTTATTTGGGAAGTTGAGTATCTTATAAATCAAAAAGGCTTAGATTATTCTGAGATAGCAATAATATATCCATATAATAAGAAAAAGTTAAAAAGTGGAAAGGTTATGTATTTCCAATATATGCTTAGAAAAGCATTAGAAAAGGCAAACATACCATATATATATGCAGAGGAAAACTTAACTAATATAAGTAAAAAAGTAGGTATAACAATATCTAATATATATACAATAAAGAATTTAGAGTATAAGGCATGTGTAATTTGCCAACTAGAAATGCTATACAACCATATTATAAATGACACAACTCAAGATTATCAGATAAATGATTTTATAGGAGACTTAAATAAAGTATATTTAGCTACAAATAGGGCTTGCGATTATTTAAGTATAGTTACAGCTTTTAATGAAGAGACTAGCGATATTATAAAGCTTCTTATTGAATCTAAATAAAAAGAAGCACTAAATGTGCTTCTTTTTATTTTAAACTATTTAATTAAAAAGAAATATGCAAGTACTAATATACCAAGAACTATTCTATAATATCCAAATACTTTAAAGTCATGTTTCTTAATATAATCAAGTAAGAATTTTATAGCTAATATTGAAACTATATATGCAACAATAGATCCTGTTGCAAGGATTAACCATTCAAAACCACTAAATGCAAAGCCTGTCTTAACAAGTTTTAATGCACTTGCACCAAGCATAGTAGGCACAGCTAGGAAGAATGAGAATTCTGTTGCTATATATCTAGACGTTCCAAGTAAAACAGCACCAATTATAGTAGATCCAGATCTAGATGTACCAGGTATTAATGCTAAACATTGGAATAAACCTATACCAATAGCTAGCTTATAGCTGACTTCAGAAAAACTATTAACTGATGGTTTTTTATTTCTGTTTTCAAGCATAATCATAATTATACCATATACTATTAAAGCTATAGCAACTGTAGTTGGGTTAAAGAATAATGCATCTATTGTATCATCAAATAATAAACCAAGTATACCTGATGGTATAACTGCTATTATAACTTTAATCCATAAATCGATAGTTTCACTTTTTTGAATTTTAGTTTTTGAAACATCAAAAGGATTTAGTTTTTTAAAGAAAATTGTAAGAACAGCTAGTATAGAACCAAACTGAATTACTACTAAAAATGTACTCATAAAAGTTTCTGATACATTCATTTTTATGAATTCATTAAATAAAATCATATGACCTGTACTACTTACAGGTAGCCACTCTGTTATACCTTGAACAATACCTATAAGAGCGGCTTTAAAAAGTTCCATTAATTCCATTAATTAAATTACCTCCTATGTAAAATAATAATTTTGGTAAATAAACGCTATGTATAAGTATATCAACAATATAAAATATATTCAATATATAGATAAAAATGTTAAAAAATATAAGAAAGGGAAAATATCCATGGAGAATGAAAAAGTGCTAGAAGATATAGAGTATGAAGTTTTTAAAGACTTTTCTAAAAAGCTGGAGCCAACAACTAAACATGATTATTTATCTAAGGTAATATTATTTAAGAAATTTTTACAAGATAAAGAATTAGTATATGCAAATAAAGAAGATTGTAAAAAATTTATAGATTATGTTCAAATAATATATAAAAAATCAACTTGTGAGAAGATATATAGTTATTTACATAGTTTTTATAATTACTTAAAAAAGGAAGAATATATAGAAATAAATCCATTTAGATATGTTGAAAAGCCAACAGTTAGTAGAATAAAAAGTAAAGATGATGTACTTAGTATTCCAGAGATAAATAAGCTTATAGATACATTGTATAAATTAAATATAAGAGATAAAACTATAATAGTATTTTTAATAACTACTGGATGCTTGCTTAATGAACTAGTTAGCTTAAAATGGAAAGATCTTATGGTAGATGATAAAGACAACTACTACGTACGACTAGGAAAAAAGAAAAAAGAAAGAATAGTTAAACTCCATCCATATTGCTTTAGATTAATAGAGGAATATAGACATTACTCATTATTACCAGAAGTTATAATGCCGACAGAAGATTTTGTTTTTACAACTCAAAAAAGTAATTATATAACAGATCGAAATGTCAGAATAATAGTAAGAAAAGCACTAGATTTAGCTGGACTTTCAAATTATTCAGCTAAAGACTTTAGACATTCATTTGCAGCCATAAGTTTAAGGCTTGGAGCTGATGAAGAAGATGTAAAAAATCAGTTGGGATGGAGTGATAAATATTACGCTATAAGATACAAGTATGTGTTAAATTTTGTAGATAGTCAAAGTGTAGATTACTTAATAGATAATGATGAAATTTTGATTAACACTAAATGAACAAATGGATAAAAATACTTGTTATTGTTCGTAATGTTTTATATAATTATTATATAAATTATATTCAAGGAAGGTGCATATTATGATGGACAACAAATACACTACATATACAAATCCTCTGACAGATAGATACTGCAGTAAAGATATGAGCTATATATTCTCTCCTCAGTTCAAATTTTCAACTTGGAGAAAGTTATGGGTTGCTTTAGCAGAAGGAGAAAAAGAGCTAGGTATAAATATAACTGAAGAGCAATTAGATGAATTAAGAAATAATATAGATAATATAAATTTTGATGAAGCTAGAAAAATAGAAAAAGAAGTAAGACATGATGTTATGAGTCATGTTAAAGCTTATGGTCTTCAATGTGACAAAGCTAAGGGAATAATACATTTAGGAGCAACTTCAGCTTATGTTGGAGATAACACTGATGTTATACAAATGAATGAAGCATTAAAACTTATAAGAGTAAAGCTTGTTAACTTAATAAATAATTTAAAAGAATTCTCTCTTAAATATAAGGATGTTCCAACATTAGGATTTACTCATTTCCAAGCAGCTCAACTTACAACAGTAGGAAAGAGAGCTACTTTATGGGCACAAGATTTAATACTTGACTTAGAAGACTTAAACTATAGAATAGATAACATGAAACTAAGAGGAGTAAAAGGTACTACTGGAACACAAGCAAGTTTCTTAAGTTTATTTGAAGGTGATCATCAAAAGGTATCAGAACTTGATAAAATAGTATGCAAAAAAATGGGATACAAGTATTCTTATGCTGTAAGTGGACAAACATATACTAGAAAGTTAGATTATCAAGTTTTAAGTATATTATCTGGGATAGCTCAAAGTATGCATAAAATGACTAATGATATAAGACTTTTACAAAGCTTAAAAGAATTAGAAGAACCATTTGAAAAAAATCAAATAGGTTCATCTGCTATGGCTTATAAAAGAAATCCTATGAGAAGTGAAAGAATAGCATCGTTATCTAAGTATATAATAACTGAATCATTAAGTCCTGCTTTAGTTCAAGCAACTCAATGGTTAGAAAGAAGTTTAGATGACTCAGCTAACAAGAGATTAGCTATACCTCAGGCTTTTATGGCAGCAGATGCTATACTTGAAATAGGAATAAACGTTACAGATGGTTTAGTAGTATATGAAAATATGATAAATAAGCATATAAATGAAGAACTTCCTTTTATGGCTACAGAAACTATACTTATGGAAGCTGTAAAAAGAGGTGGGGATAGACAAGAACTACATGAGATTATAAGAGAGTACTCTATGAAAGCTGCATATAGAGTTAAGCAAGAAGGATTAAACAATAATCTGATAGATCTTATAATAGAAGATCCTGCTTTTAAAATGAGTAAAGAAGAAATACTATCTATAATGGATCCTAAAAACTTTGTTGGAAGAGCACCAGAACAAGTGGTAGAGTTCGTGAATGAAACATTAGAACCTGCTATAAAAGAATACAAAGAATTAATAGGTAACATAAAAGTAGATTTACATGTTTAATTAAAAAATAATTTATAAAAAAGACTATGTATAGTATATAGAAGTATTTATAGCTATACATGGTCTTTTTTTATAAGTACAGATTATAAATACTCTTAAACCTAAAATAATGATAATAAACAAAAATCCTCTATATATGAATTAAATTTTATATAACTGTAAAAATTAATATCATATTTAAGCAAGGAGGAGTCATAATGGGTGAAAATACAAATACAACAAAAAAATTGACACTAGTATCACTTATACTTATGATTTTTACATCAGTATTTGGATTTGCTAATATGCCAAGAGCGTTTTATCTTATGGGATATGCAGCAATACCATGGTATGTACTAAGTGCAATATTATTCTTCATACCTTATGCATTTATGATGGCAGAGTATGGATCTGCATTTAAAAAAGAAACAGGGGGAATATACTCCTGGATGGAAAAATCTGTAGGTCCTAAATATGCTTTTATAGGTACATTTATGTGGTATGCATCTTATATAATATGGATGGTAAATGTTTCATCTACAATTTGGGTACCACTATCTAATGCTATATTTGGTAGCGACAGAACAGGATCCTTAAGTTTATTAGGTTTAAGTTCTATACAATCACTAGGTATACTGGGATGTCTATGGATATTACTAGTAACGTTTATAGCCTCAAAAGGTGTAGAAAAGATAACTAAAGTAACTTCTGTAGGTGGTACGGCAGTAGCATTACTTAATTTAGTATTATTAATAGGAGGACTTGTAGTTTTAGCTTCAAATGGATTTCAGTTTAAGCAACCTATATTAAATATTGCAAGAGATTTTACAACTTCACCAAATCCTGCATATCAGACACCTCTTAGTATTTTATCATTCCTAACATTTGCAACATTTGCATTTGGAGGTCTTGAGGTTTTAGGGGGACTTGTTGACCAAACTGAAAATGCTGAAACAACATTCCCAAAAGGTCTTACTATATCAGCTATAGTCATAGCAGTAGGATATGCAATAGGTATATTTGCTTGTGGTATGTTTACTAATTGGAATGATGTATTATCATTAGATACTGTTAATATGGCTAATGTTGCTTATGTATTAATGAGAAATTTAGGATACGAGCTTGGAATGACTTTTGGTATGAGGCAAGCATCTGCCATAACTTTAGGGTTATGGGTTGCTAGATTTGTTGGGTTTTCAATGTTTTTAGCTTTAACAGGGGCTTTCTTTACATTAACTTATTCTCCTTTAAAAACGTTGATAGAAGGCTCACCTAAGAAATTATGGCCAGGAAAATTTGCTGAAATAAAAGATGGAATGCCTGTAAATGCTATGTGGATTCAAGCTATAATAGCTATTTTAATAATACTTGTAGTATCTTTTGGAGGAAGTAATGGTCAAGCATTCTTTGCACTTTTGGTTCTTATGACAAATGTTGCAATGACTATACCATACATATTCTTATCAGGAGCCTTTC